>NZ_LPWD01000111.1 GCF_001723295.1 Methyloceanibacter marginalis | reverse complement strand
TCGCCAGCGCCTTCAAATGGGTGGTGATCTTCGCGCCGCTCGCCATGGTGTTCTACCTCTCGATGCGCATCGGCAAAATGAGCCTGGGCGCGGCCCAGGTCGCATTCTGGGTGTTCGCCGCGCTCATGGGCGCTTCGATCTCCTCGATCTTCCTCGTCTATGCCGGCGAAAGCATTGCGCGGGTGTCTTCATCAGCGCCGCCGCGTTCGGTGCGCTGAGCCTTTGGGGCTACACCACGAGCAAGGATCTGTCGGGTTGGGGCTCGTTCCTGTTCATGGGCCTGATCGGCATCATCATCGCCTCGCTGGTGAACCTGTTCATTGGCTCGACCGCGCTCCAGTTCGCGGTGTCGGTGATCGGCGTTCTGGTGTTCGCCGGGCTGACCGCCTACGACACTCAGCAGATCAAGGAGATGTACAGCGCTCAAGACGACGGCACCATGTCCGGCCGCAAGGCGGTGATGGGCGCGTTGCGGCTCTATCTCGACTTCATCAACCTGTTCTTGATGCTGCTTCAGCTCTTCGGCGATCGCCGCTAGGAGCCAAAAAGCCATCCACGGAACGGCAAAGGCCCCGGCATCCCGCCGGGGCCTTTTATTTTGGATTCATCCTGCTTCAAAGGGCCTGAGGGCCCCTGGTTGAAAATCTCGCCGCACAACCTATCTGTCAGCCGTGATGGGCATCCCTCCCCATCACAGGTTCCCCCCAAAAGGAACCGAAGAAGCCCCGAGCCCCCCCGTCTCCGGGGCTTCTTCTTTATCTGCCACCCGTTTCTGCCGGATTCCGACCTCGGCAGGCGCCTACGCCTCGACCAGCCGCAAGCCCTTGTCGAGCGCGCGTAAGACCCGCGCCAGGTCGTGGCCGCGCTTCAGGATCAGCCCCGTGGCCGCGATCACGCTATAGGCGCCCTGACGGCGCGCCAGCCTAGGGGTCTTCTCGATGCGGTAAAGCGGCATCTCGGATGTGCGCCGAAAGACGGAGAACACGGCCTTCTCGCGCAGCGTGTCGATGGCGTAATCGCGCCATTCGCCGTTCGCGACCTTCCTGCCGTAGACATTGAGGATTTGTGAGAGTTCGCGGCGGTCGAAAGAGATTGCGCCGCGCCTTGAAGCGCCCTCGGAAGGGCTCGGATCGCCGCCAGCCTTGCGGGCCAGCGGCACGACTATGGGCTCGGTTTCGCTCAACGCGCGCCTCCTGTAACGGAACGTTCATGATGACCGTCCGCCGGCAGAAATTCAAGCCGCACAGCGCGTTACACGGCGTGTAACAAAACGAAATATAAATCACAGTTCCGCCCCAGTTCAGTCAAGGGCACGCCCAGAAATCTCGTATGATTGCAGATGTTGCCTCTCGGCCCGGTCCATATGAGAGGCTTCGGATCTCAGCCCCCCAGCCCCCCGGGGTCTTCTCTCGGACCGGGCCCACTTCTTAGAGGCCACTCAAATGGGCCGGCGAAAGCCGGCCCTTTTGTTTTGGGAAAGAGCGGTGGGGCTACTCGCGCTCGTACGCCGCGGCGCCGAGGATCGGGCCCGAGCCTTCGACCTGCAGCATCGCCACCAGACAGTCGCCGCCAATGGTCTGAAGCTCATTCAGCGGCAGGCGCAGCGTCATCTGTTCGCCCTTCCACATGCCGATCGCGTGAGCTCTCGCACCGGGTGGGAGTAGGTGATTTCCTTGCCGCGATTCTCGCCGCGGGAAATGGCGACGATCTCCTTGTCCTTCGCCACCGCGAGCCACACCGTCGCCTCGCGCATGTCGGAGCTCCGGCGCCGCACCGATATCGACAACCAGGCTGTTGCCTTCGGCCTGCATGGAGATTGGCACCTTTACGTTCTTAAGGCGTCGTTCCGCGTTGCGCATCGCCATTTCGATCGCCGCCTCGTTGGCGCCGTTCACATGCGTGATGCCGTCCACGACCATCTGCGGCGTGTAGACCCGGCCATCGCCACGGGCGAGCGCATAGTCGCGCTGACGCTCGCTATTCTCGGGGCTCGAAAGCGTGTCGTGCCAGCCGAGATAGTTCCAATAATCAACGGAGAAGGACAGGGTGATGACGCCTGGCTTGTCGCGCCACGCGTTAAGCAGCTCGTCCGCCGGCGGGCAGGACGAGCAGCCCTGGCTCGTGAAGAGTTCAAGCAGGATGGGCGTCGCCGGCGTCTTCGGCGGCTGGGCGTGGCTCGATGCGGATAGGCCGAGCAGACCGGACGCGGCCGCGAAGAGAGCGCCGACCCCAAGCGCGATGACTGTAGCTGGCCTCATGGCGCTAGCATGCCGGAACCGCGGCTGAATTTCCGACAAAAAAGCCTCGCAAAAGGTCACAACTCAGTGACTTCAAGCCGCCTCTTTCGCGAGCGATCGGAGCACGTAGTGCAGGATTCCGCCGTTCCGGAAATAGTCGAGCTCATCGAACGTGTCGATCCGGACCTGGAGCGAAACCTTCCGCGTCTCGCCGCCGGGATAGGTGATATCCGCCTCGACCCATTGCCCCGGCTTGATCTCGGTCATACCTTTCAGAGATACCGTCTCGCTGCCGGTCAGCCCGAGCTTCTCCCATGACATGTCCTCGGCAAAAACGAGCGGCAGCACGCCCATGCCGATCAGGTTGGAGCGATGGATGCGTTCGAAGCTTTGCGCGATGACGGCGCGCACGCCAAGCAGGCGCGTGCCCTTGGCTGCCCAATCGCGCGACGAACCGGTGCCGTATTCCTTACCGGCGAACACCACAAGCGGCACGCCCTCGTCTGCGTAACGCATCGCCGCGTCGTAGATCGCCAGACGCTCTTCCGACGGGTAATGCACGGTCACCCCTCCCTCCACACCGGGCACCATCTGGTTCTTGATGCGCGTGTTGGCGAAGGTGCCGCGCATCATCACTTCGTGATTGCCGCGCCGCGAGCCGTAGGAATTGAAATCGTGCGCGGCGACGCCGTGCTCGGACAGGTATCGCCCCGCGGGACTGTCCTGCCTTATGGAGCCCGCCGGTGAAATGTGATCCGTGGTGATGGAATCGTGGAACAGCCCGAGAATGCGCGCACCCTCGATATCGGTCACGGGCGCCGGCTCTGTCGACATGCCGGCGAAGTAGGGCGGCTCTTGCACGTAGGTCGACTTCGTGTCCCACCCATAGGTGAGACCGCCCGCGACTTCGATCGCCTGCCATTCCGGGTCGCCGCGGAACACGTCGCCATAACGCTCCTTGAACATCGACGTCTTCACGGCCTTGCGCACGAGCTTGGCCACCTCTTTGGTCGATGGCCAAATGTCTTTGAGGTAGACCGGCTGACCGTCCTTGCCCGTGCCCAGCGGCTCCGTCGCAAGATCGACCGTCACGGATCCCGCGAGCGCATACGCCACCACCAGCGGCGGCGACGCCAGATAGTTTGCCTTCACGTCGTGATTGACGCGGCCTTCGAAGTTGCGGTTCCCCGACAGCACCGATGCCACGGCCAAGCCATGCTCGTGGATGGTGTGCGAGATTTCCTCGGGCAACGGCCCCGAATTGCCGATACAGGTGGTGCAGCCATAGCCCACCAGATTGAATCCGAGCTTATCGAGATCGTCCTGGAGATCGGCCTTCTCGAGATAGTCGGTCACGACTTGCGAGCCCGGCGCGAGCGATGTCTTCACCCACGGCTTCACGGTCAGACCTTTTTCGATCGCGTTGCGCGCCAGCACGCCGGCACCCACCATCACATAAGGGTTCGACGTGTTGGTGCACGAGGTGATGGCCGCGATGACCACATCGCCGTGACCGAGATCGAAATTCTTTCCCGCCACCGGCACGCGCTTATTAGCTTCCGCGCCCTTGCCGTATTCCTTCTCGAGCACTTCGGCGAAGGCGGGCGCCGCGCGATCGAGCGGCACCCGGTCCTGCGGACGCTTCGGTCCGGCGATCGACGGCACCACGTCGCCCAGATCGAGCGACACCGTGGCTGTGAACTCGGGATCGGGCGTGGCCTCCTTGCGGTAGAGTCCTTGGGCCTTCGCATAGGCCTCGACCAGGGCGATGCGCGAGTCCTTGCGCGCGGTTGCTTCCAAGTAAGCGAGCGTCTCCTTGTCGACGGGGAAGAAGCCGCAGGTTGCGCCGTATTCCGGCGCCATGTTGGCGATGGTCGCGCGGTCCTCGAGCGGCAAATGGTCGAGCCCCACGCCGAAAAACTCCACGAACTTGCCGACCACGCCCTTCCGCCGCAGCATCTCCGTGACCGTGAGCACCAGGTCCGTGGCGGTGACACCTTCGCGTAATTCGCCGGTGAGCCGGAAGCCGATCACTTCGGGGATCAGCATGGAAATCGGCTGGCCGAGCATGGCCGCCTCGGCCTCGATGCCGCCAACGCCCCAGCCCAGCACCGAGAGCCCGTTGACCATGGTGGTGTGGCTGTCCGTGCCGACCAACGTGTCCGGGAAGGCGAGCTTGGCTTCCCCGTTCTCCTTCTTGGTCCACACGGTCTGGGCGAGATATTCGAGATTGACCTGGTGACAGATGCCGGTTCCGGGCGGCACCACGCGGAAATTGTCGAACGCGCCCGCGCCCCAGCGTAGGAACGCGTATCGCTCGCTATTCCGCTCATATTCCTTGTCGACGTGAACTGAAACGCCGCGCCCGAGCCGAACGCATCCACCATCACCGAATGATCGATGACGAGATCGACCGGCGCCAGCGGATTGATCTTATGCGGGTCGCCGCCGAGCGCGGTGACCGCGTCGCGCATGGCCGCGAGATCGACTACGGCGGGCACGCCGGTGAAGTCCTGCATCAGCACGCGCGCGGGCCGGAAAGCGATCTCCTTGTCGCTGCGCTTTTCTTTGAGCCAGTCGGCGATGGCGCGGATATCGTCGGAGGTGACGCTGCGGCCGTCCTCATGGCGGAGCAGGTTCTCCAGCAGCACCTTGAGCGAGAAGGGCAAGCGGCCGATGCCGTCGAGCCCCGACTTCTCAGCCTCCTTCAGATCGAAATAATCGTAGTCGCGTTTGCCGACTTTGAGCGTGCGCCGGCACTTGAAGCTGTCGAGCGAGGTCGAAACCGCCGATGTCAATGAAATCTCCTTCGAGAGCCCGAAACGGGGCAGGTCCCAGCAAATCGAGCATGCAAAGACGCAGCCAATTGTCCGCGAGAAGCGGTCATCCTTGCCGCGCCAGGCTTTCTTGGCTTTTGGGTGCGGTGCTCTCGGCCCACTATAAAAGCCCTTGCGGCAACGAGACAATGACGCGAAGAGACGCGTCTAAGCCCGTTGCCCCGCCCACCTGCCTGAACTTTGCGCAGAAAACCCCATGTCACCGCCCTTCACCATTAGCTTCGAGGCCCGCGACATCGCCTGTGAGCGGGGCGGACGGACGCTGTTTGAGGGCTTGAACTTTGTTCTCGAGCCCGGCGGCGCGCTTCTGGTGAGTGGACCGAACGGCACCGGCAAGACCAGCCTGTTGCGCCAAATTGCCGGGTTCCTGCCCCTTGCGTCGGGACGATTTTCCGCCGCCGGCGCCGAAGCCGCCACGCCCATTGCCGAGCTTTGCCACTATGTCGGCCACCTGAACGCCGCCAAGACCGCCATGAGTGTGCGGGAGAACCTCGCCTTTTGGGCCGATTTCCTGGAGGGCGGCGATCTGGATGGCGCGCTCGACGCCTTCGGACTTGCACCGCTCGCCGACATTTCCGCCGGACTGCTCTCGGCGGGACAGAAACGAAAGCTCGCTCTGTCGCGCCTGTTCGCGGCCCCGCGCCCGATCTGGCTGCTGGACGAGCCCTCGGTGTCGCTCGATGCAGCCTCGGTGAAGCGTCTCGACGCAGCAATTCGCGGTCACTTGAAGCAGGGCGGTATCGCGATCGTCTCCACCCACGTCCCGCTCAAGACAAAGTTCGCCCAAGAGCTCGCCCTTGGACGGGAGCATGCCGCGTGAGCGCGGCCCTCGCCCTCCTTATCCGCGACGTCAAGCTCGCTGGCGCGAAGGCGGTGCTGTCGGTGTGGCGCTCGGCTTTTATCTCATCGTTATCGTCATCATCCCGCTGGGGCTCGGTCCGAACCTCAACCTCCTCGCACGCATCGCACCCGGCATCTTATGGGTGGGGCTCCTGCTCGCGGCCTTGCTATCCGCGGGCCGCATCTTCGAAAGCGACTACGAGGACGGCACGCTTGACGTGATCGCGACCGGGCCGCTGCCGCTCCCTGTCGTCGCCGGGGCCAAATGCCTCGCCCATTGGGTCGCAACCGGCATTCCCCTCGTGTTGCTCGCCCCGGTTCTCGGCCTCTTGCTGAACCTTCCCTTAAGTGCATTTCCATCACTCGCGCTCGCGATGCTGGCCGGCACGCCTGCCGTAAGCTTTATCGCCGGCATCGGCGCGAGCTTGACCCTGGGTCTGCGCCGGAGCGGGCTTTTGCTCGCACTGCTCGTGGTGCCGCTCTACGTCCCGATCCTGATTTTCGGGGTTTCGTCGGTCACTCCCTATGTCTCGGGCCCCAATTCCCTGTGGCAGCCTCTCCTCATTCTGTGCGCCCTAAGTCTCGCCAGCATTGTCCTCGCCCCCTTCGCGGCCGCGGCGGCGCTCCGCAACGCGCTGCGATAGGCCTCATTTGCGCTTCTAAGCCAAAGCCACTAGATCAGCCCCCATGATTAGCCTCGCCAACCCCACGCGCTTTCTGAGCCTCGTCGGCGCCGTCGTGCCTTGGCTCACGGCAGTGGTCGTCATCCTGCTCGGAACGGGGCTCTATCTCTCATTTTTTGTGGCGCCGCCCGACTATCAGCAGGGCGAGACGGTGCGCATCATGTTCATTCATGTGCCCGCCGCCTGGCTCGCACTGTTCGGCTATTCGCTGATCGCCATCGCCGCACTCGGCACGCTGATCTGGCGGCACCCGCTGGCCGACGTCGCCGCCAAGACCGCGGCGCCCATCGGCGCCACCTTCACTTTCATCGCGCTTGTCACCGGCTCGCTGTGGGGCAAGCCCATGTGGGGCACCTACTGGGTGTGGGACGCACGGCTCACCTCCATGCTCGTGCTGTTCCTGCTCTATCTCGGCCTGATCGCCCTGTGGCAGGCTATCGAGGAGCCGGGCCGCGCGGGCCGCGCCGCCGCCATCCTGGCGCTGGTCGGCGTCATCAATGTGCCGATCATCAAGTTCTCGGTCGATTGGTGGAACACCCTGCATCAGCCGGCGAGCGTGTTCCGCCCCGGCGGGCCGACCATCGATCCTTCGCTGCTCACGCCCCTCTTCGTCATGGCGGCGGCGTTCACGGCGCTGTTCGTGCTGTTGCATCTCATCGCCATGCGTGCCGAGATCCTGCGCCGCCGCGTGCGCGCTCTGCAGCAGACGCAAGTCGCGCGCGCTGCGATGGCCGAGGCTTAAGAGCAAACGCATGCTGGACCTCGGCCCACACGCAAGCTTCATCCTCGCCGCCTATGGCGTGACCGCCGTCGCCATCGCGGGGCTGGTGCTGGTCACTGTCGGCGACGATCTCAAGCAGCGGAATTTACTCGCCGCGCTCGAACGCCAAGGCATCAAACGGCGCTCCGCCGCAAAACCCACGGCCAGACCCCGACGCCGAGCACGGCGCGCACAAGCGCCAAGAAGCCGGCCGCCAAACGCAAAACGACGCCCCGGCCTCGCAAACGGAAGACGCCTTCATGAGCGGCCCGGTCCCACGAGAGGCCCCGAGAGGCCGCTGGGGCGTGATCCTGCCCTTCGCCATCTTCGCCGGACTTGCCGGGCTCTTCTGGTTCGCGCTGCAGACCGGCGATCCTTCGAAACTTCCGTCGGCGCTGATCGGCAAGCCCGTGCCGGAGTTCGTCCTGCCGCCTCTCGAGGGACTGAAAAGCGATGGCGGCGAGGAGGTGCAAGGCTTTGCCGCGTCCGATCTCGCGACCGGCGCACCAACCATCGTCAACGTGTTCGCCTCGTGGTGTGTGCCCTGCCTTGAGGAGCATCCCATGCTCATGGCGCTCGCCGCGGAGCCGGGCATCCGCATCTACGCCATCAACTACAAGGACGATCCCGCCTCGGCACGGCGCTTTCTCGGCCGCTACGGCAATCCGTTCTCACGAGTGGGCACCGACAACTCAGGCCGCACCGCCATCGACTTCGGCGTCTATGGCGTACCGGAGACCTATGTGATCTCGGGCGACGGCAAGATTGCTTACCGCCATGTCGGCCCTCTCACCGAAGAGGCCATCACCACGGAGATCCTGCCACTATTGCGGCCGGAGCCCGGGACGCCGTCCGGCTAGTCGTCGCTCTCGCCAACGATCAGATTGAGGGATTCGAGGAAGTCCTGCCGCTTCGCCGGCGGCAGGCTGGCAAGCAGCCTTGTGTCGGCCGCCGCCGCGGCCGGCTGAGCGTCGCGCAGGGCCTTGGCCCCTTGTCCGCTCAATTTGATGGCGTAGGCCCGGCCGTCATCCTTGGCCCGGCGGCGCTGGATCAGCCCGCGGCTGAGGAGCCTGGCTACGATATCCGCAAGCGTCGAACGATCGATGCCGGTGCGCTCCACCAAATCGGTCTGGGTCAACCCTTCCTGCTGGGAGACGGCGGTCAGCACCGCGAACTGCCTCGGCGTCAAGCCGCCGCCCCGCACCTCATCGGCATAGATATCCGCCGCGCGTTGCCCCGCGCGATGCAACAGGTGGGTCGCCGAGCGATTTAAGGAATTGCCAGCCTTTGCCATCATTTGAGCGCCGCCAATCTTGAGCCGCTCCGGCCCCGTCGAGGGCGCTGCGAGGCTCCTTTTACAACTCGTGAGCGCGATCGGCAAACGTCCGGTTGCAAAGGGGTTTGCCAAGGCGCGGGACAAGAAGCGCACCAATCGGACGCTTCGCTCCCCATATCGGAGCCGTCAGCGCTGTCTACAAGTAGAACGGAACATGTAGACCGTTGGCAACCTTAACAATTTCGACTTTAGTCGGAGGTTTTGTCTTCCGCCACGCATGGCGTTGCATCAGGGGGACCTGAGCCATGGCGAATAAGAATGTGATTGGCAGGAATCCGAAGGCTTTGAAGCTCACCCACGTATCGGTGGAATAGTTCCGCCACACATACTCGTTGAGCACCGCCATGGCGATGAAGAACACGGCCCAGCGCAGCGTCAGCTTACGCCAGCCTTCGTCGGTGAGATTGAAGACCGGACCGAATAGAAGCGCCAGCACCGGCTTGCGCGCGAAGAGCCCGGCGATGAGCAGGATTGCGAACATCGTATAGACGATCGTCGGCTTGAGCTTGATGAACGTGTCGTCCTGCAGGTAGAGCGTCAGCCCGCCGAAGGCGAGCACGATGACGGCGCTGACCAGCGGCATCACCGGGACCTTGCGGTAGAGCCACCACGCCAGGCTGAGCGACAGCACCGTCGCCGCCATGAAGGCGC
>NZ_LPWD01000110.1 GCF_001723295.1 Methyloceanibacter marginalis | reverse complement strand
CACGCCGCGATGCGCGCTGCACCCGAGGGCGAGCTCGGCGTCAGCGGACTAGTGCGGTCCCATCCGGCGAGCGGCATGCCGACATCGATGGGCTCTTCCGTAACAAGCAGCGCGAGATCGTGAGGCAGGCGCATACCCGACCCCTGCCCGGCCTCAGAATGGAGCCAGCGCGGCGAGATTTCGGTCTCGGCCACGGGCGTAGGACTTGGTTCTACCGCCCTTGACCACGCCGATCGAAAGAGTCTCGGGCGGCAAATAGTCCTCCACATAGATGCGCATGCCGCGCCAGGAGGCGACCTGCTGCAGGCAATGCGCCGCAGTCACCACGATGCGGGGATAGAGCAGCGTGCCCGAGCAGATCAGGCGCCCCTGGGCCCTAATCGCCACGACGAAGGGAAAGCGGTCGGCGCCGTCCGCCGTTGCATCGGGAAGCGCCAATGCGTCCGAGCAGCCGAGTGAGGACGCAAGAACGGCGAGTGCGCAAGCCCGGGTGAAACCTGAGATAGGTCCCTTCATCACGGGCCTGGCTAGCCGGACGGCACGACGACAAGACCGCGCGCGCCGTCGCCGGCTTCCAGCCGCTTCAACTCGCGCCCGGTCTCGCCGTCGAGCACGGAGATATCGCTGGACATCCAATTGACCACATAGGCTTTGCTCCCGTCAGGCAGCATGACGATGCTTTCAGGGTAGCGCCCGACCTTGGCGCGATAGGTCGGCACCAGAGACGCGGCATCCACCACGTTCACCGTCCCCGACTGCTGGTTGGCGACGAGCACCCGGTCTCCGCCAGGCGAGACCGCCACGCCATAAGGCATGGCGCCGACGCGCACCGTGCCTTGGTGCGCCAGGCTGTTCGCGTCCAGCACCGAAACATCGCCGCTCTGAACGTTGGCGACATAAACCCGGTCTCCCGCCGGCGACACGGCAAGCGCGAACGGGGCGTGGCCGACCTTCACCGTGGCGATCACGATCAGCCGGTCCGTATCCACCACGCTGATGCTGTTGTCCTCGCGGTTGGCGATAAAGACCCGCTTGGCATGCGGCGCGACGGCCACCTGCGCCGGCGCCCGGCCGACCTTGATCTCGGCGAATTTCTCGCCGGTCTCACCGTCGAGGACCACAAGGAGATCTCGGTCCCAATCGCTCACGAAGAGCCTGCCGTCGCCCATGGCCGCAATGCCGAACGGCTTCCCGGAGACATTGAGCACTTTTGGCCGCCCGATGGCCTGCCCGTCGAGAATCGAGATTTGGCCCGTTTCCGGATGGGTGATGTAGAGGCGCCGGCCGCCGGGTGAGGCGGTGATCATGGCCGGTCCCGCTGGCACTTGCAGCGTCGCCACCTTGGTATCGGTCGCCGTGTCGATTACCAGTACGCTGCCGTCGCTTTGATTGGTGACATAGAGGAGCGGCGCCGCGGCCTGCGCTGAGGCGGCAATCGCTGACGCCAGGACCAGCGGCGCAACCGCCGCGGCCAGCCTCTTGAGCGTCGCGAGCATGGCGCCCTCCTCTATTGCGCTTCGACCTGCTCCTTCAGGGTTTTCAGGCCTTCCTGAAAGAACTGCGCCACGGCGTCGATCGCCGCCTGATCGTTCTGAGTCTCGGACGGAAAGTTTCCGGTGTCGGCGCGATAGAGCCGTGCGTCCCAGATCACTTCGCTGCCCCCGTCGGCACCGGGACGCACCGCAAGAGTCGAAGAATAGAAACTGACGGGAAACGCCTCGATGTCCGGCGTGGCAAGACGATACGAGTAGGACATCTCGTCTTCGAGATATTCATCGAGACTATCGGTGAGCTTCCCACCCGACTTCAGCGCCACGATGCGTTCGCCGCCTGCAACGTTGCCACCCTTTCCCTTGCTGGACTCGACCAGCGGATTCCACGCCACGAGCCCGTCAAAATTCTTCACCGCCGCCCACACCACGTCCGGCGGTGCGGCGATGGCGATGCTCTCCTCCACCTTTTGCGGGGTCGGACCATGCGCGGCGGCCGACGCAGCCCCCAACAGCACAAGGACAACGTGACACGCGATGACACGAAACAGACTCATGGATGCGCCCCTTTCAATTCGGTTCTGGACGGTGCTGAACGGCCCGCCACGCGCTCGCGCAGCGGCAAGAAGCCGTAAAGGATGACGAGAAGCAGAAGCGCCAGGGCCGCTGGGTATGGCCTGATATCCGTAGCAACCACGACGGAGCGTGGGCGGGCCACCGCCTCGAAGGCGCGGAGCAACGCACCGGCACCATTGAGGCGCACGTAGACAAGGCCCGTCTGGCTCGCCAGCGCCTTCAAATGATCCTCTTTCAACGACGTCATGTGCTCATTGTTATTGATGCGCATGTCGCCGAACGGCGCCCATTTCGGATGCCAGCCCGGGCGCGAGGACGCGTCGGGCGGCGGCTGGCCGGAGCGGTTCTCCTGGAGCACATCGTCGGCCCCAAGATCTCCGATCTCACGCCCCGCATCGTCGTATTTCTTCAAGGGAACCAATGCGTTACCCCCGACGCCGACGAGCAGGCCGGGGACCTTACCCGGTTCTCCCTCGAAGTCTGGCATGCCGGTCCAGGGAAGCGGCGGCGCCTCATGTCCATCGGTGAAGAACAGAAGATCGCTATCGAGCCCCTCCGCCACCGGGATCGCGTTGTGCACGCCGCCGGTTATGAAGCTGTCACCTTCCCAGGCCATACGCCAATCCAACCCGCTGATCGCGGCGTCGATGCTGGAGAAGTTCTCGCAAACCTCCACCGGCTCGAACAACACGAACACACGTCGCGCGGTAAATAGGCCAAGGCCAAACTTCGACTGGCAGGGAAGACCCGCCACGAAGCGCTTCAAGCGATCCTTGGTGAGATCGAGACGGCTTGCCGGCTGTCCGTCGAGCGAGACGTCACGCGTGTTCATGCTCGAGGTGATGTCGACGAAGGCCATGGTGTCGTAGGCATCGCGCGTGAGCTTGACGCGCGGCAGGACCAGCCCCGCAACAACGAGCAGGAGTGCTGTGGCAAGCAGCCAGAAGCGCAGTTCATGAAAGGCGGGGCGGATCATGGCGCCCCCCTCGGGATCCCGGGCAGATCGCTCCACAGATCCTTGCGCGGCTCTTGCTGCAGCGGCTCTTCGCTCGGCTCGATCTGCGGCAGGTCGCGCACCAGCCGCGCCGCCACGTCGAGGTTGTATTTGACGTCCCAGGCTTGCGGATCGAGACGCAGAGCCTGGTTGTAATCCTCCTTGGCGAGGTTCACGAGCGACGTCGCTCTGTCGAACTTTCCACGCTCGATCGCAGCGAAACTCGCGCGAAGCCGCGTATTTCCGGCGTCATAGAGCATCAGAACGCGCGTCCGCGCATCGGCGCGAAAGTTTGCCTGATCCAGCAGGACTTGCGCTTCGTCGACCCGGTCGCGCCTCAGGAGATAGTAGGCCCGCGCGAACAGCACAGCGGGCGCCGCGCGCTCGGGATCGATCTGCACATCTTCTCCGGCGGCGAGCGCTTTGATCGTCGCATTGTCGCGCCACGCCCCATACCAGTGCCAGCCTGCGGCGATCGTGACCGCAAGGCCGGCAGCGAGGAGAAGCCATACAAACACGACCCGTGCGGCGTAGAGCGTGCCCAACGCGCGGCGCCCGAAGCTCGGCCTCTGTGCCTTGCCGTATGCGCGGCGCATCATTCGCCCTCCAGACCGGTTGCGCTGTCCGCGCCTTTGAGATCGGAAAGCGTCGCACCATCGAGATCAGCGTTCGAAAAGTCGGCCCCCGTGCGTCGGCGCCACCCAGATTGGCGCCGGACATTTTCGCCCAGTTGAAACGTGCCTTGACCAGCGTAGCGTCCCGCAGGCTGGCAAAGGCGAGCACGGTATGGACCAAGTTCGCACCGGTGAGATCGGCGCCATCGAGGGTCACGCCCGACATGTCGACCCGCACCGGCACCATGCCTTGATTTGCCGGGTCCGCGCCGAGATCCGCATTCACGAGCTTGGCGCCGTCCATGCGCGCCTTGCGCAACTCCCCGATGATACGGGCGTTGGAGAGATCGGCGCCGGTCAAATCTGCGCCGTTCATTACCACGGCGAACATATCCGCGCCGGTGAAGTCCGCATCGGCGAAGTCTGCCTCGTTGGCGACCATGCGATTGAGATTGGCACCAGCAAAGTTCGCACCCTGCACAGCCGACCCGCTGAGATTTGCCGCGAACAGGTCCGCTTTCTTGAAGTCGATGCCCGACAGGTCGAGCCCGGTCAGGTCGCGGCGCGACAGGTCGGGGCGATCCTCGCCAGAGGCCTCCAAGATAACCAGGAGTTGCTCGCGGCTTATCTCCGCGGCCGACACTTCATGGGCCGCGCTAGGCGCCAAAGTCAGAAACAAGGCAAGACCGATCCCCAGACGCCGCGAGACGCCAGCCTGGAGACTTTGACCTCGGCCAGCTTGGCGATCACCAGGAGCAGCAGGCTCAGTCCCGCAACTGCGTAGGCCACGCCCGACAGGTCCTTCTGCGGTATGCGCTCCTCATAGCGCATGGGCCGCCGCTCGAGCTTGTCGATCGCCGCCACCGCCTCGCCGACAGCTGCCGGATTCTCCACCTCGAAGGCGGTGTAAGGAATCTTCAGGTTCTCGAAGAAGAGATGGAGGTGACGCTCCGGCATGGCGAAGGGTGTATCGGTGTCGTCCGGCCCGGGCTTGTCGAAGATGCCCCGCGAGTTCTCCGTGCGCAGGAAGATCCAATAGAGATTGACCGGACGCTTCAGGAAAGCGGCCTCCAGTTTCTGTTGGACCTTGCGATTGATGACCGCGGCACCGTCGGAGACCAGCACGATGGCGCGGCTGGCGATTCCGCCGTCCGTGCCTTGCGTCGACAGGATATCGGCGTCGTGCATGGAAAGGGCCATGGCGAGCCCCTTGCCCACATTGGTCAGCGCCAGCCCCGGCTGCTCGATGGCGTCGATGGCGCCGAGCGTCGCCTCCTTATGGTCGGAGAGCGGCATCACATACATAGGCGAGGTGGAAAAGGCGGCGATGCCGAACCGGTCGTGCTCCCGGCTGGTGACGAACTGTTTGAGGAAGCGCCGCGCCGCCGCCGATTTCGATTCCTCGCCGCTTTGGGTGGGAGCCTGCCCCGCGAAGGTATCGTTCATACTCGCCGAGCGGTCGAAGAGGAGCACGATATTGGCGCCCTCGCCCAGGCGCTCAATGCTCTGCCCGAGACGATGGAGTCCGGCGAGCCCAAGTACGAGCGCCGCGATAGCGATGGCGCCCATAAGTCTCAGCGCAAGGTCGATCGCTACGGATAACGGGTCGGACTTCGCCGCATGCAACGACGGATAGTCTTCGGTGTCTTGCGCCGTTGCTAGAAGCGGCAGTACCGCGAGCGGCAGAAGGAGCAACACAAAGGGATGACTGACGGCGAGGTTCACGCGGCCCTCCGTTCGGCGGCGCCGAGCTCGGCGCTGAGCGCGGCGACGGCGGGAAGCGGCATGGTCTCGGCCGCACCCGTCACGTCGTTACCGAAGAACGCGCGGCGCGACGTGGCGAAGAACCTGCTGATCTCTGCTTCGTACGGACGGAACTCGCGGTGGCCTGCCAGAAAGCCGGAGATATCCTCGGAGAATAGCCGGTGCCCGGCCGAGACATCGAAGGCGCGATGAAGATCGAGCAGGCCAGTGCGATAAGCGTCGGCGTCCGGATTCCGGGACAAGCGCCGCAGGACGCGTGACGCTTGCGTGAAGGGACGCGCCGGGCGTTTGCGGAACGGCCACCAAGCTTGGTGATGGGCAAGGAGCGCAAGCGCCACCAACATGGTGACGAGCCCCGCGCCGAACGCGATGCGGGCTTGTCGGCTGGAAACCGCGCGCGGTACGGCGTCCGGTCTCAGATAGCCTACCGGCCCCTCCTCGGGCTGCT
>NZ_LPWD01000109.1 GCF_001723295.1 Methyloceanibacter marginalis | reverse complement strand
CGACCGACTCCCCGCCGCAGGATCGGCGATCACCGCGTCGGGCAGGGTGTCAACCGGGATGCGAGCGGTAAAGCACGAAACGGGCGCAGCTCGAACCCGTCGTCCTCAAGCGCGGCTTGCAGATCGAAGGCGACCTTCTCGGCGCCGATATGCACCAGCGGCCCTTTTTCGGGATGCACCTCCCGGCGGATGATTGGCGGCAGCCCCGCGCCGGTGCCGGGGCCGATGGTGACTTCACTGAAACCAAACTGCGCCCGGCCCAAGCGGTCGCCTCGCCCACGGCAAAGAGCGGCAGCGCGGCCACCGCCTCGCGTTGCGGATGATCGGCAAGCGCGCGGAGCGCGTTGCGGCTGGTGATGACGACGGCCTGCACGCCGTCGAGATCGAGCGGAACGCCTTTCAGAAACTCAATGTCCAGGAGCGGCGCGAGCACCGGCTCGTAGCCACGCGCGCGAAGCGCGTCCGCCTCCTGGCGCGCATCGGGCTCAGGCCTGGTCACAAGCACACGCATCAAACCCATCACGGCAGCTTTGCGAGAAAGTTCGTGCCCGCGCGCGCGAGCACATCTTCACCGGCTATCCGGCCGAGCTCCTCGGCCCGCTCCGCCACGCCGGTCATTTCGACATCGTGCCATTCTGCGCCGCCTGGCGACAGGATCAAGCCGCGAAAACGCAGAGCGCCACCGTCAATTTCGGCGAGACCGGCAATCGGCGTGCGGCAAGAGCCGTCGAGTTCGGCGAGGAACGCGCGCTCGCAAGTCACCGCGGCTGCCGTTTGTGGATCGTTCAAAGGCGCCAAGAGACGCTTCGTCTCCGCATCGTGCTCGCGGGTGACAACAGCGATGGCCCCTTGCGCGACCGCGGGCAGCATCTCATCGACGGGCAAGACCGAGGTGACCTTCGACGACAGGCCGAGACGGTCAAGCCCGGCCATGGCAAGCAGCGTGGCATCGGCGACGCCCTCATCGAGCTTTCGCAACCGCGTCTCCACATTGCCACGGAAATCGATAACGCGCAGGATCGGGCCGCAGGCGTTTGACCTGCGCGCCGCGCTCAAGGATGAAGTGCCAACGGCCGCACCGGGCGGAAGTTCCATGATAGAGGCCGCTGCGGGGCTCAGAAAGGCATCGCGCACATCGGCGCGGGGCAGCACGGCGGCCACGCATAGACCGTCCGGGAGCACGGTGGGCAGATCCTTCATGGAGTGCACGGCTAGCGCCACGCCGCCCGCGAGCAGCGCCTCGTCGATCTCCTTGGTGAAGAGCCCCTTGCCGCCGACATCGGCCAGCGGCCTGTCCTGGATGCGGTCACCGGAGGTGGTGATGACGCTGAGGTCCACGGCGCCGTCCTCCAGGCCATGCGCCTCGAGCAGCAGGCCGCGCACATGGTTCGCCTGCCACAGGGCGAGCGGACTGCCACGAGTGCCGATGAGAATCGAGGCCGACAAGGCGGAACTCCTTGAGCTTCCAAGAAAAAGGGAGACGCGCCCCGCATTAATGGACGGTTTCGCCTTCCCCTTCAATCTCCTCGCGAATCCGCACTTGAACCGTATAGAACAGGGCCATGACGGAACGGCCCCTCACCGTGCTCGGGATCGAAACCAGTTGCGACGAGACCGCCGCGGCAGTCGTGCGGCGAGACGCCCGGGGTCGGGGCGAGATCCTGTCCAATGTGGTGTGCGCGCAGCTCGACCTCCATGCGGCCTATGGCGGCGTGGTGCCGGAAATCGCCGCCCGCGCCCATGTGGACCTGCTCGATCCGGCGATCAAACAAGCCCTGGCCGAGGCTAGTCTGGACGTCGCCGAACTCGATGGCGTTGCGGCCGCCGCGGGACCAGGGCTGATCGGCGGGCTGATCGTCGGGGTGACGACGGGGAAAGCCATGGCGCTCGGGCTCGACAAGCCGTTTATGGCCGTCAATCATTTGGAGGCCCATGCGCTGAGCGCAGGGCTCACCGACGCCTTGCGGTTTCCCTACCTCCTTCTGCTTGTCTCCGGAGGACACACGCAACTCCTGATTGTCAAGGACGTGGGCGTGTATGAGCGGCTCGGAACGACACTGGACGACGCGCTGGGCGAGCCTTCGACAAGGCGGCCAAGCTGCTGGGCCTCGGTTATCCCGGCGGGCCCGAGGTGGAGCGACACGCCGCGCGAGGGGAGGCCAGCATCAAAGCTGCCCCGCCCCATGATGGGGCGTCCCGAACCGCATTTCTCGCTCGCAGGGCTCAAGACAGCTTTGCGCCAGGAAGCGACGGCCCGGGCTCCGCTCAGCGAGCAGGACATCGCCGATCTCTGCGCGAGCTTCCAGGAAGCCGTGGCCGACGTGGTGCGCGATCGTGCGGCGCGGGCCATGGAACTCTACGAAGAGCGGCTTGGACCGGGGGCGCAGAACGTGCTCGTGGTGGCAGGCGGGGTCGCGGCCAATCAGCGGCTGCGCGCGGCCCTCGACGAAACCGCCAACGTGCGCGGCTTCCGGCTGGTGGTGCCGCCGCCGGCGCTCTGCACCGACAACGCCGCCATGATCGCCTGGGCGGGCGCGGAACGGTTGGCTCGCGGGCTCGTTGACGACATGGCCGCGCCGGCACGGGCAAGATGGCCGCTCGACCCGGACGCGCCGCCCGCGCTCGGGGCCGGCGTGAAAGCTTGAGACGGTTTCGGTCCGGCGCCACGCCGAAATCTGCGCTATGAAGACCTTGGGGGAGATCATGCAGCTTCAGTCTGTCGGCATTATCGGCGCAGGAGCATGGGGTACGGCGCTCGCCACCGTGGCGCGGCGCGCAGGCCGCGACGTGCTGCTATGGGCGCACGAGCCGGAGACCATTTCAGCCATCAACGACTCGCATCGGAACGAGGTGTTCCTGCCAGGGGTCGCGCTGGATCCGGCCATTGAGGCGACCGGCCGCTTCAACGAGGTCGCCACCTGCGACCTGCTGCTGATGGTGCGCCCGCGCCAGCACCTGCGCGCCATCGCGGGCGAACTCAAGCCTTACGTGCGCGAAGGCCAGCCCTTCCTCATCTGCGCCAAGGGGATCGAGCAGGCAACCGGCAGGCTGATGTCGCAGATCGCCGCGGAGCTGTTGCCCGCGGCGGCCATCGCCGTGCTGTCGGGACCGAGCTTTGCCGCCGACGTAGCGCGCGGCCTCCCCGCCGCGGTGACTCTGGCCACGGGAGAAGAGGAACTGGGGCGCGAGCTTTCGCATGCGCTGAGCTCGCCGCCCTTCCGGGGCTATTGGAGCGGCGACGTGCTCGGCGCGGAGATCGGCGGCGCGGTGAAGAACGTCTATGCCATTGCGGCGGGGATCGTCGTCGGCAAGGAACTCGGCGAAAGCGCGAAAGCCGGCCTCGTCACGCGGAGCTTCGCCGAAATGGCACGCTTCGCGGTCGCACTGGGCGGTAAGCTCGAGACGCTGATCGGGCTCTCGGGCCTCGGCGACTTGGTGCTCACCTGCGGCAGCCCGAAATCACGCAACATGTCACTCGGCGTGGCGCTGGGCGAAGGCATGAGCGCGGAAGAGGCGCTGTCGGGGCGCCTGACGGTGACCGAGGGCGTGGCAACGGCGCGGGCCATGGTGGAAATCGCGCAGGTCCGCGGCATCGAACTCCCCATCGCGGAGGCCGTCCACGCGGTGATCACAGGCCAAACCTCGGTAGATGCGGCCATCGAGTCGCTGTTGTCGCGCCCGCTCCGTTCGGAACTCTAAGCAGGCTCTTGCCCGGCATCCCCTCGCGCAATAGTTTCAGCGGCAATCAAAGGGAACGCCAACGATGCTGTTTGCGCTCATCTGCACTGACAAGCCGGACGGCCTGCCGATCCGCAAAGAGAAGCGTCCGGAGCACCTCGCCTATCTGAAGAGCCTCGGCGGCGCGCTCAAGTTCGCCGGGCCTTTTACGCAGGACGACGGCGAGACCATGAACGGCAGCCTGGTCGTCGTGGAGGCAGACTCGCTCCAGTCCGCGCGCGCGATCGCGGACGGCGACCCTTTCGCCAAGGCCGGTGTGTTTGCCACGGTCGAGATCAGGCCGTGGAAGTGGACCATCAACAACCCCGACGAGACCTAAGGTCCATGGCCTATTGGCTGCTGAAATCGGAGCCCGGGGCCTGGTCTTGGGAGCAACAGAAGAAAGAAGGCAGACAAGGCGCCGAGTGGGACGGCGTGCGCAACTACCAGGCGCGCAACAACATGAAGGCCATGAAGAAGGGCGACCTTGCTTTCTTCTATCATTCGGTCGGGGAGAAAGCGTGCGTGGGCATCGTCAAGGTGGTGGCCGAGGCCCATCCCGATTCGACCGACGGCACGGGTCAGTGGGAGTGCGTGGACGTGGCGGCGGTCACGGACCTGCCGAAGCCCGTGACGCTCGCCGAAATCAAGACCACGCCGCAGCTCAAAGACATGGTGCTGGTCAACAACTCACGGCTGTCGGTGCAGCCGGTGACGGCGGGGGAATGGCGCAAAGTCTGCGCGCTCGGCGGCCTCAAAGATCCCCCGACAGCCTAGTGCCGGAAATGCCCCCCTTGAGGTAGAGTCGCGGAGACAACGCGAGGGGGAAGCGCATGACATTCTCTGGGATAAACTACATTGCCGTGATCATCGCCACGCTGGCGGGCTTCGGCCTCGGTGCGGTGTGGTACATGGCGCTCGGCGGCGCCTGGATGCGGGCCTTGGGCAAGACGAAAGACCAGTTTGACCATGGCGAGGGCGCGGCCAAGGCGCTGCCCTTTATTATTTCACTCGTAGCCCTGTTCTTGATGGCCTGGATGCTGGCCGGATTGATGGGCCATCTCGGCGACGTAACGGTGCGCGGCGGGGCCATAAGCGGGCTGTTCATTTGGGTCGGCTTCGTCATCACCACCATGGGCGTCAATCACGCCTTCAGCGGCGCAAAGCCCATGTTGACCTTGATCGACGGCGGCCACTGGCTCGCCGTGCTGCTCGTCATGGGCGCGGTGATCGGCGCCTTCGGCGTCTAGACGAAAGGATGATGAACAGGCACTTCTCGCAAAGTTAGCCGCGGGCCATAATGACCGGAGAAAGCACCAATAAGCACCACAAAGCGTGCGCTGCGTAGGGAGGTACGGACAAATGTCCGAGCACAAGAACTACAAACTCGAGACGGTGGCGGTCCCGGACGAATGGATGGACCGTGCCTACATCGACAAGGCTCTCTACGAGAGGGGCTATAAGCAAAGCGTCGAGGATCCGGATACGTTCTGGGGCAAGGAAGCCAAGCGCCTCGACTGGATCAAGCCGTATACGCGCGTGAAGAACACGACGTTCGAATATCCGGACGTCTCCATCAAATGGTTCGAGGACGGCACGCTCAACGTCTCGGCAAATTGCGTGGACCGGCACCTCGGCCAACGCGGCGACCATACAGCCATCATCTGGGAGCCCGACGACCCGAATACGCCCGCGCGGCACATCACCTATCGCGAGCTCTACGAGAATGTCTGCCGCTTCGCCAATGTACTCAAAGCAGAAGGCGTGAAAAAGGGCGACAGGGTCACGATCTACCTGCCGATGATTCCCGAAGCCGCTTACGCCATGCTGGCCTGCGCGCGCATTGGCGCGGTCCATTCAATCGTGTTCGGCGGCTTCTCGCCGGACTCGCTCGCCGGCCGCATCGAGGACTGCAAATCGGGCTTTGTCATCACGGCAGACGAAGGCTTGCGCGGCGGACGCAAGATTCCGCTCAAAGCCAATACCGACACGGCGATCGACAAGAGTGGTCACGTGCAGAAGGTGCTGGTGGTCCGGCATACCGGCGGCAATGTTCCCTGGACCGAAGGCCGCGATGTGTGGCTCGACGAAGCGATGGCCAAGGTAGACGCCGAATGTCCGCCGGAAGAAATGAACGCCGAGGACCCGCTCTTCATCCTCTACACCTCGGGCTCGACGGGGAAGCCTAAGGGAGTGCTGCACACCACCGGCGGTTATCTCGTCTTTGCCGCGATGACGCATCAATACGTCTTCGACTATCACGAGGGCGACATCTATTGGTGCACGGCGGATGTCGGCTGGGTCACGGGCCACAGCTATATCGTCTACGGTCCGCTCGCCAACGGCGCGACCACACTGATGTTCGAAGGCGTGCCAAATTACCCGGACGCCTCGCGCTTCTGGCAGGTGGTCGACAAGCACAAGGTCAACATCTTCTACACCGCGCCGACAGCCATCCGCGCGCTGATGGGCGCGGGCGACCAATACGTAACGGGCGCGAGCCGCAAGTCGCTGAGGCTGCTTGGCACGGTCGGCGAGCCGATCAATCCGGAAGCCTGGGAGTGGTATTACCACGTGGTCGGCGAGACCCGCTGTCCGATCGTGGACACGTGGTGGCAGACCGAGACAGGCGGGATTCTCATCACCCCGCTGCCTGGCGCCACCACGCTCAAGCCGGGCTCGGCGACCCTCCCCTTCTTCGGCGTGCAACCCGCGCTGGTCGATGCGGACGGCAAAACGCTCGAAGGCGAGGCGTCGGGCAATCTCGTCATCCTCGACGCGTGGCCCGGCATGATGCGCACGGTCTACGGCGACCATCAGCGCTTCGTGGAAACCTATTTCTCCGCCTACAAGGGCAAGTATTTCACCGGCGACGGCTGCCGCCGCGACGCGGACGGCTATTACTGGATCACGGGCCGAGTCGACGACGTCATCAACGTCTCCGGGCATCGCATGGGCACGGCGGAAGTGGAATCCGCGCTCGTCTCCCATCCGAAGGTCTCCGAAGCCGCCGTGGTCGGCTATCCCCACGACATCAAGGGCCAGGGCATCTATTGCTACGTGACCTTGATGTCCGGCGAAGAAGGGGAAGACGCCCTAAAAAAAGAGCTGCGCGAGTGGGTGCGCAACGAGATCGGTCCCATCGCGTCCCCCGACCACATTCAATTCGCGCCGGGCCTGCCCAAGACACGATCAGGCAAGATCATGCGGCGAATCTTGCGTAAGATCGCCGAAGACGAGTACGGCAATCTCGGCGATACTTCGACCTTGGCCGATCCCGGCGTGGTGTCGGATCTTGTCGAGAACCGCCAGAACCGAAGGCAGGCCTGAGCAGCGCGCCCCAAAGAGGGGCTGGGGGGGGGGGGACGTAAGATGTCGTGGCTGATGCGGATTCTGGTCGGGCTCGGGCTTGTGCTCGCGCTCGTTATCGTCCTCGTGCTAGTGATCGGCAATATCGGCACGCGCGATGAGACCACCCAGGCGATTTCCATGACCGTGGGCAACCGCACCGTGACGGTCGCCGGACACTACAAGGACATGACGCAGGAATCGGTCGCCGACGGCATCAAGGTCATCGTCGACGGCCACGAGGTCCTCATCACCACCGACCAGCTCTCGGTCGACGGCAAGATGGAAACTTTGGAGCCTGACGAGGATGTCACGGTCTACGTGAACCAGGACGGCAAGGTTCAGGTGAAGGTGGTCCCGCGAGGCGAAGGGGCCTCCGAAGAGGCCCCGAGCTAAGTCGTCCGTCCGTCGTTGGGCTTTAGCCCGCCATCACCTTGGTGAAATAGGCAAGGAGCGCGTTCCACGCATCCTTGGTGTCGCGGTCGAACGCCTTGTCGAGCGAGCGCTCCAGCGTCCACACCAGCGCGCGAGACATGGTGCGGTAATGGCGCGTGCGGATGCCCATCTGGCGGTGGCGCGCGCGAGCAGTTTCAAGGTCGGCGCCAGACCGTCCTCGTGGCCGAGTGAGATCATGGCGAGCTTGGCGCCGGCGGCAAATTTCTTGGCCTGGATCTCAACCGGGCCCGAGAACTTCTTGCGCAGGCTCGGATCGAGGCGGAACAGCTTCAGGAAAAAGAGCTGAGCGACGAGATCGAGCGCCGGCTCGATGCGCAGAAAGCTCACGCGAATCAGACGCTTCTGCTCTGCTGAGAGCTGAGTCTCGCCGGTCGGGGCGGTTGCTCCCCGACGCGTCCTTTTCTTCGGGGCATCAACGGTCGATTGCAGTGCGGCTGGCATGATCGGGCTACTCCTCGAACTGGCGTTGCCGGCCAGCATGGGGCAGATCGGATTGACGAACCGTTAAGGTCAACGGGGCCTTAAGGCCGCGCGGCGCAAGCGGGCCGGGGACAAGATTTTCCCTGGCTTGCCAAGCTCTTGCGCTGGACCCCACGGCTTCCAACATATTGGTGGCGGCGGCTTTCGCCGTTTTTGGAGGCCTACAATCCATGAGCTATTTCCGCACCGCCATTCTGCTCGCGGGCATGACCGCGCTGTTCATGGGGATCGGATTCCTGATCGGCGGCCAGACCGGGATGATCATCGCCCTGCTGGTCGCGGGCAGCATGAACCTGTTCGCCTACTGGAACTCCGACAAGATGGTGTTGCGCATGTACGGCGCGCGCGAGGTCGACGCACGCTCGGCGCCGGAGCTTTACGACATGGTGCAGACGCTCGCGAACAGTGCGGGGCTTCCCATGCCTAAGGTCTACATCATGGAGAACCCCCAGCCGAATGCGTTCGCCACGGGCCGCAACCCGGAAAACGCGGCGGTGGCCGTGACCACCGGGTTGATGCAGACCGTGAACAGGGATGAGCTTGCCGGCGTGATCGCCCACGAGCTCGCGCATATTCGCCATCACGACACCCTGCTCATGACCGTCACCGCGACCATCGCCGGCGCCATCTCCATGCTTGCCAACTTCGCCATGTTCACGGGCGGCGGGAACCGTGACAATGGCGGCATCGGCACGATCGGGGCGATCGCGCTGATGATCCTCGGGCCGCTGGCGGCGGGCCTGGTGCAGATGGCCATCAGTCGCACGCGCGAATACGAGGCGGACCGCGGCGGCGCGGAGATCAGCGGCCAGCCTTTATCGCTCGCCTCCGCGCTTCAGAAGATCGCCGGCGCCGCGCACCGCATCCCCAACATGGCGGCGGAGCGCAATCCGGCCTCGGCGCATATGTTCATCATCAATCCGCTGTCGGGCTTCCGCGTGGACAAGCTGTTCTCCACGCATCCGGCGGTCGAGGATCGCGTAGCGCGGCTCGAGGCGCTCTCCAAGGCAATGGGCGCCACGGGCGGGAGCATGGCGGCCGAGCCTGCGGGCCCTTGGTCGGACAGCCGGACCCGCGCCTCCCGCGGACCTTGGGGCTAAGCCTGTTGGGACTAGGGGGCGAGCGCTTCCCCTGCTAAAGCCATGACCATGACCGCATCCAAACCTGCGCCCAAGGCCCCGCCGCGTCCCTTGTCGCGGACGCGCGATCATCAAGTGGGACTGCCCGCAAGGCGCGCGGCCACCAATCTGCTGGACGCCGTTTTGCAGAAAAAACAGCCGCTCGACGACGTGCTCGGGCGTGCGCAGGACGGTGGTTATATGTTCGATCTTCCCGCGCGGGATCGTGCTTTGGCGCGCGCAATTGTGGGGACATCATTGCGCCGGCGCGGGCAGCTCGATGCGGTGCTGAACAGTTTCCTGGAGCGGGGATTACCGGCCAAGGCCGGCACGCTCTATCCGATCCTGCTCTCCGGCGCGGCGCAGCTTCTCTTCATGAATGTGCCGGCGCATGCGGCCCTCGATCTTGCGGTGCGGCTCGCCCAATGGGACCCGAAGGCCAAGCGCTACGACAAGCTGGTGAACGCGGTTCTGCGGCGGGTGGCCGACAAGGGCACTGAGATCCTTTCCAAGCTGAACGCCCCGCGCGTCAACACGCCGGACTGGCTGTGGGACCGCTGGGTCCGGGCCTGGGGCAAGGAGCGCGCGCTTGAGATCGCCGCAAGTCATCTCGTGGAGGCCCCGCTCGATCTCACAGTGAAGTCCGACCCCGAAGGCTGGGCCGAGCGGCTGGAGGGACGCGTTCTACCCTCCGGCAGCGTGCGGCTCCTGCCCAAGGGCCGCATCGAGGAGCTTCCCGGATTTTCGGAAGGCGGATGGTGGGTGCAGGACGTGGCCGCGTCACTTCCCGCCAAGATGCTCGGCGATCTCGCGGGCAAGCGTGTGGCCGATCTTTGCGCGGCGCCCGGCGGCAAGACGGCGCAGCTTCTGCTTGCCGGCGCGACGGTGGTCGCGGTCGACAGCTCGCCGACCCGGCTCAAGCTGCTCGAACAAAATCTCAAGCGCCTCGGGCTTGCGGCCGAGACAATTCAGGCGGACGCCGCCACCTGGCAGCCCGAGGAACGGTTCGACGCCATCCTGCTCGATGCGCCCTGTTCCTCCACCGGCACGATCCGCCGCCACCCGGACATTCCCTATCTCAAGTCGGACAAGGACATCGCCGAGCTCGCCGGCCTCCAGGCGCGGCTTCTCGACAATGCCGTCAGCCTGCTCAAGCCCGGCGGCACGCTGGTTTATTCCACCTGCTCGCTGGAGCCCGAGGAAGGCGAGGCCCAGGTTGCCGCGCTGATGGCCCGAAATCCCGCCATTCGCATCGATCCCTTGCGCCCGGACGAGCCCTTCGGCGACACGGAGTGGGCCCAAGCCAGCGGAATCTTGCGGACGTTTCCCTTCCAATTTCAGCTCGATTCCCCGGAATGGAGCGGCATGGACGGCTTTTTCGCGGCGCGCCTGACGCGCGAGGGTTAACGAAACAGCGTATGCCACTTGCCCCCGGGGGCGGCGTGCAAGAAAATGGTCGCCTCTAGAGTTCCAGGGCGGCGGGGGAGCTCTGCGCTACGAGTATCGAGCGCGGGCTGGCGTGGAGAATGACCCATATGGCTGGTGACCAGGCCTTCGAGCGCGGCTCTCGCGTTCAAGAGCTACCCCTTGGCGGGCCGAGTCCCTTCCGGCGCCTGATGCTCTCCAGCATGGCAAGCTTCAGCTATCCCGGCTCCCAGGCGGAGCAACTTCTCTTGGCACCCCAAGAGCTTAGGACGGCCGATCCGAGCTTCGCCACCGAGGTCTATAACGGCCATTTCGGACTGCGGGGAAAGCTCGCCGAGCTGGGCGCGGAGTCTCCTTTCGAGATCCGGCCGCCATCGGCCAACTGGGCGCGCGAGCTTTACGGCTTTGGCTGGCTGCGCCATTTGCGCGCCGCCGACAGCGAGCTGTCGCGCGAGCAGGCCAAGGCGCTGGTCCACGACTTCATCCGCCTGCGCCGCCAGATCCACGGGCTTGCCTGGCAGCCGGAAATAGTCGGCCGCCGGGTGATCTCCTGGCTGTCCAACTCGGTGCTGATCCTCGATGCGGGCGAGCCGCAAGCCTACGAGGCCTCTTGAAGGCGCTCACCACCCAGCTCCGCTATTTGTCGGCGAGCTATCGCGATACGCCGGACGGCGTGCCGCGGCTTCTCACGCTCACGGCGCTGCTCTATGCAGGTCTCTGCATCGCCGACCAGCAGGCGGTGGTCGACCGCTACACCAAACCGTTCTGCCGGGAGCTCAATCGGCAGATCCTGCCCGACGGCGGGCACATCTCGCGGAACCCGGAAGCGCTGATCGAGCTTCTGCTCGATCTGCTTCCCTTGCGTCAGTGCTTCGTGGCGCGCGACCGCACCCCGCCCAAAGAGCTCACCGACGCGATCGACCGGATCATGCCGATGCTGCGCTTCTTCCGGCTCGGCGACGGGACCATGGCGCGCTTCAACGGCGCAGGGCCGACGCCCACCGACGCGCTCGCCACCGTGCTCGCCTATGACGACATCGAAGGCGCGCCGGTCCGCACGGCGGCCAATTCCGGCTATGTGCGGGTCGAGGCGGGGACCACGCTGATCATCTGCGATCTCGGGCCGCCGCCGGTGACCTCGCTCACGCGAGAGGCCCATGCGGGGTTCATGTCCTTCGAGATGAGCTCGAACGAGGCGCCCGTGGTCATCAATTGCGGCACGCCCACACCCGACCACGACGATTGGCGGCTGTTCGCCCGCACCACCCCCGCCCACTCCACGCTCAGCCTCGAGGAAGACTCGCTTGCGGAGTTCTCCGGCATGGCCAATGGCGCCGAGCCGCCGGCGGACGCCACGCTTTCAGGTCCGCTCAATCCGCAAGGCGCTTTCTCCGACCAGGGCGACAATCTGCGCATCA
>NZ_LPWD01000108.1 GCF_001723295.1 Methyloceanibacter marginalis | reverse complement strand
GGTCATCAACCAGTCGCTGGCGGCGTGGTCGAGGGCTTGCAGCAAGGCCTGGCCGCCTCCGGCAAGGTCCGGCAGATCTTCGGCATGCGCCATGGCGTGCGCGGCATCGCCAAAGGCCGCAGCGGAGAGGGACGCGGGGGCAGGCCTGGTGGATCTCACGCGCCTGACGGCGGAGCAGCTCGACGCCATCGCCCGCACGCCCTCCGCGGCGCTGGGCTCGACCCGCGACAAGCCGGACGAGGTCTATTGCGCGCAAATCCTCGAAGGCTGCCGCGCGAACGACATCCGCTACTTCTTCTATGTCGGCGGCAACGACTCCGCCGACACCTGCCGCATCGTGAGCGAGAAGGCCGCAGAGGCGGGCTATGAGATGCGTTGCTTCCACGTGCCGAAGACGATCGACAACGATCTGCGCGAGAACGATCACACGCCGGGCTTCCCATCCGCCGCGCGGTTCGTGACGCTGGCGCATATGGGCGACGCGCTCGACAATGCGAGCCTCGGCGGCATCAAGATCAATGTCGTCATGGGGCGGAACGCCGGCTTTCTCACGGCTTCGGCGGCGCTGGCGCGCGGGGCTCGAGACTCCGACGCCGATCCCGCCAAGCGGCCTGCGCCGCATCTCGTCTACGTGCCCGAGGTACCGTTCGTGATGGATGAGTTCCTGGCGGACGTGGACGCGGCCTATTCGGCGCTTGGCCGCTGCCAGATCGCGGTGAGCGAGGGCATTCGCGACGCCGACGGCAAGGAGATCGGACCGCAGCTCATGCGCTCGGGCGAAGTGGACGCACATGGCAATGTGCAGCTCTCGGGCTCCGGCGCACTCGGCGATGGCTTGGCGGACTTCCTCAAGAAGGGCCTGACGCCGGAAGGCGGGAAGCCGCCGCGCGTGCGCGCCGACACGTTCGGCTATCTTCAACGTTGCTGGCCGGAGCCCTCCGCGGTGGACGCACAAGAAGCGCGCGGCGTCGGGCGGCACGCGGCGGCGCTTGCGGCAGAAGGCGATGCGGGCGCCTCGGTGACCATCGTGCGCACGTCGAACACGATCGACAGCTATCGCAGCGCCTTCGGCCGCGCGGATCTTTCGGCGGTCGCACGTCACTCCCGGCACATGCCGGACGACTTCGTGTCGGGGCGCAACAATGTCAGTGCCGCGTTCTACGACTATTGCATGCCGCTGGTGGGGGGCCTGCCCGACTTCGAGCGCCTCTAGATTTAGGACGCCTCGACCAACTCGCGGATATAGGTCGGCAGCGCGAAGGCGGCGGCCTGCATTTCCGGGCTCCAGTAGCGCGTGGGGAAGGCGCCCGCCTTCTTGTAGCGCCGCGCGATCTTCGCGAGCTTCTGAGTCCTCAGCTTCTTGTCGTCGGTGGCCCAGCCATAGGACATGGAGCCGCCGAAATAGCTCGGCGTGGTGGCGACATAAGCGAAGGCGTCATCGAACAGGTCGCGAAAATAAGTCACGGACTGCTTGAGCTCGGGCGCTTGCAGGAAGGGCAGGCCGTTCTGGGTGACGAGGATGCCGCCGGATGCGAGCGCGCGCCGGCAGTCGGTGTAGAACTCCTTGGTGAACAGCACCGCGCCCGGCCCGACCGGGTCGGTGGAATCCACCAAGATCACATCGAAGCGCTGGTCCGTCTCATGCACGAACTTGGTGCCGTCGGCGATAACCACTTTGGTACGCTTGTCGTCGTAGGCGCCGCCCGAGACGTCCGGGAAATGCTCGAGGCAAAGATCGATGACGCTGCGATCGATCTCGCACAGCGTCGCACTCTTCACCTCCGGGTGCCGCAACACCTCGCGCAGCACGCCGCCGTCGCCGCCGCCGATAATCAAGACCTTCTTCGCCTTGCCGTGGGCGAAGAGCGGCACATGCGCCATCATCTCGTGATAGACGAATTCGTCCCGGGTGGAGAGCTGGACGATACCGTCCAGCATCATCACCCGGCCGAAATCCTCATTCTCGAAGATGATCAGCTGCTGGTGCTCGGTCTCGCTATCGAAGAGGACCTTGTCCGCCTTCAGGCGGACGCGGAAGCCGCTATGGAGCGTCTCTTCGACCCACCGTTCCATCGCTGAAGTTCCTTGCCCCGAAGTTGCGTTTTGACGACCACCTTACCGGGCGAGAACGCCTCTTTCATCACGTCGATGGTCGCGTTGGGATCGGCGTCGCCGCACATGAAGACGTCGAGCGCGGCGTAACCGTACTCGGGCCAGCTATGGATCGAGATGTGCGACTCGGCAAGCACCGCGACGCCCGAGACCCCGCCATTCGGCGTGAAGCGATGCAGATGGATGTGCAGGAGAGTCGCGCCCGCCGCATCCACACACCGCTTCAGGGTATGCTCGATATGTTCTAGATCGTCGAGCCGCTCAGCACGGACGAGATCGATGATGAGATGAGTTCCGGCATAGCGGACTCCGTCTCGCTCACAGAAAAAATCCTTGCGCTCCTCTCCCATTTCGGGATCGAGGCACCTGGAATGCTTTTCTTCCGTTTGGGCGGTGCTTGAACCATGATCCAAGTCCATCCCCAATTGGAAGAGGGCGTCACTGGACATGGCGTCCTCCCCAACCAGCAGATAGATCCAGACGAACTCAAGGGCAGAGCCCCGTTCGAATAAGAGGCGGTATTTGCACCCCGTGTTCTTCGTATGCAAGAGATTTCTGGTTTGCTGGGTCAGAATGACCTGCCCGCGTTCGCCAGAGGAATTGTGACAGCCGGCTGCGGGCTCGAGCCGGCTGAGAGAGAGCCGCAATGGGTGTGAGCGTCAAGGCAACGACCGGTTTCCTGGCTGCGCTGCTCCTCGCCTCCTCGGGCGCGTGCGCCGAGTCCTTGCCGGCGCTCGGCACCGCGCTGTCGGAGACTTCGGTCTCGGGTCTGTCGTCGGGCGCCTACATGGCCGGGCAGCTCCAGATCGCCCATGCCGAGGACATCGTGGGGGCGGGCATCGTGGCGGGAGGCCCGTTCGCCTGCGCCGAGTCGGCCAACTCGCGGCTGTTTCCCTTCTGGCCGACAGCCGTGATCCAGAACGCGCCAAGGCACTCAACAGCTGCATGGACACGAC
>NZ_LPWD01000107.1 GCF_001723295.1 Methyloceanibacter marginalis | reverse complement strand
GGCCCATCTTTGCTAGCGGGGTCTATGCTGAGAAGGATCTTGGTTTTGGACGTGCGCTCCGGCGGCCTGTCATACCAGCGAATCCACTCTCGCTTCACCATGCGCCGCCCTCTGGGACCGGAGCCTGCTGATACTGCGCGCCGAAATCGTAGGTACCGAGATCTTTCTGAAGTCCTCTCAGCGTCTCGAGCGATTCGTGCTCCGGGTGCAACGCCGTCCCGGCATGCCTATAATGGAACTCATCGTCGCCGATGGGCACCCGCTCATCGGTTTCGGCAATGGCAGGCAGGCTGAGAACCTCCCAATCGCCGGAGCCGCCCATGAGATGACCCGAAAGGTCATCCAGGTGCACACGCTGCGTCACAACGATAATGGCGCCGGTTTCTTTGTTGTCGAGGCGCGACATGAGCGTGTTCGTGAACCACTGATTCAGGCTATCGCGGCGGGTCTTCGATTGGGCGTCGACCGGTTTTTGGGGATCGTCGAGAATGATAATATTGCCGCCGAGCCCGGTCAGGACACCGCCGACCGACGTGGCCTTGCGAAAGCCCTTCAAGGTCGTGGTTGCCTCGTCGTCGAGGCTGCGGCTCAGCCGCATGCCCGGAAAAGTCCGGGCGTACCATGGCGCCTCCACGATCGACCGAAAATCCCGGGCGTGCTTCAAGGAGAGTTCGCTGCCATAGCTTATCGAGAAGATCCGTTGCCGCGGATCGTGCCCCAGGACGAACGCCGGGAACGCCACGGAGACCGTGATCGATTTCAGGTGGCGCGGCGGCATATTTATGATCAGGCGATTGATTTCCCCGCGACGGATGCGATCGAGCTGGTAGGCGATAGCCCTGATGTGCCAGTTCGGTCGAAACGGCGCGCCCGGGTTGAGCGTCTTGAGGCTACGCTCCAAGAAAGTCTCGAAGTCGTTACGCAGGATGGCGTCGAGCAATGCCAAATCTGACTTATTCATGATACTCGGTCCTTCTTTGGTTGGAGATCGGCCTGGATGCGCTTGATGAAGCCATCCAAGACCTCTTGGTCGTCCTGACCGAAGCCCCCGGTTTCCACCGGGGCATTACCGTCGATCAGGCGAATTCGGTTTAAGACGAAGATGGCGGCCTTGATGTCGTCGCCGAGGGCGCGCTCGACGTGTTTGAGGATCATCGCTTCGAGCACGCTGACCTTGCGGGCCTTGTCGCCTTCGCGGATCGGGATTTGCTTACTCATGACCTCGCGCCAAATGGTGGCCTCATTCTTCGAGCCTTTCGGCCGACCCTTTGGGTTGCCGCTCTGTCCAGGCTTAAACTGATGCTCCTTCGGCGGGCGGCCATAGCCGACCGTGCCGTCGCTTTTCTTCGTTTCGCCGTTGCGGGGCGAAGTTTTGCGTGCGTCGCGTGGCTTACTCATTGAGACCTCCGCGTATTTGCCGAGGCACTGCCTCGGCGATTTCGTCAAACGTCTTGCGGCTGCCCTTCAGAACCGCATCGGCCTTTGTGAAGCGCTGCCAGCGCCGCACTGCGGCGTCGACGTAGAGCGGATCGAGTTCAAGGCCGTAGGCGCGCCGGCCAACCCGCTCGGCGGCCAGAATTGTTGTGCCGGAGCCCATGAATGGGTCGAGGACGACTTCGCCTCGGCGCGAGCAGTCGCGCATGGCGTCGGCGACGAGGGCGATGGGTTTGACCGTGGGATGAAGCGTAAGCTCATCCATGCGGCCGGCGCGGAAGGTGTTGACGCCGGCGTAGGTCCAAATATTCGACCTATTGCGGCCATGTTGGCCGAGCTCGAAGTTGTTGGTGTGGGCGCGTTCGCCGTTCTTGTAGGCAAAGATCAGCTCGTGCTGCGAGCGGTAAAAGCTCCCCTGCCCCGCGTTGGTCTTGTTCCAGACAACGAGGTTTTTGAGCTGCGTGTAGACCGCGTTGCCGGCGCCGAGCATCTCCTCCATGTGCCGCCAATCCATGCAAACAAAATGGATAGAGCCCCGGGCGGAGTACTCGGCGGCATGAAGCAACGTCTCAGTCAGGAAGGCGGTGAACTGCGCTTTCGACATCTCGCCGCAAGCCATGGCGAAATCGCCGTGCTTGATCTTGCCGCGGCCCTGGATGGACTTGATGGCGACGTTGTAGGGCGGATCGGCGAACACCATCGCAGCGCGACGGCCGCCCATGAGCTTCCGAAAATGAGACGCGTCACGGGCATCACCGCAGATTATCCGATGCCGCTGTGCACCAAGCAGCCAGACATCGCCGATGCGGCTTACTGGTTCTGTCGCCAGCGTCGGCGGCTCGTCGGCCGGATCGGCTTCTGGATCACTGAGGTCGCCGAGGAGCACGTCGATCTCGGCGGGCGCAAACCCCGTGATCGAGATATCGAGACCGATTTCAGAAAGGAGAGGAGTTAGGCCGCTAAGCTCGACAGCAAGTGCCTTGCGATCCCATCCGGCGTTCTCGGCGAGCTTGTTGTCGGCCAAAATATAGGCGCGCTTCTGCGCCTCACTGAGGCCAGAAACAGTCACCGTCGGCACTTCTCGCAGTCCGATTAGCCTGGCCGCCGCTAGACGTCCGTGCCCGGCAAGAACAGCGTTATTCTCGTCAGCGAGAATTGGGTTGGTAAACCCGAAACACTCGATGCTGTCGGCGATCTGCCGAAGTTGCTTTTTGGAGTGCGTGCGCGCGTTTTTCGGATGCGCCTTCAGCTTGTCGACTGAAACAAGCCTAATTTGATCGGTAGGCATGTCCGGCTCCTGTTAAATGGAGCCGTACCAATTACACCCGTTTCCCCTTCGATTAGCGCTAAATGAATTGTGGCATACATGAATCGAATCTAGTCCCTGGATTGAGACCCCTTCCGCGGAACACGGATGCCACATACGGCGAGCGTATAGGCCACTTCTTGTCGGTTAATTATCAGCCCCGTCTTCTCGGCGATGAACCGGACAAGCTCTGCCAACTTCAGTATTTCCAACCCGCGAAGCTTAGCAAAATCAAGCCATACCAAATCTGGAGTTAGCGGACGGCCCAAGTAACAAACACTCTTGCAACCAGCGAACTTGATTGTCCAATAGACGATCTGTTTTTGCAGGTCGGTCAATTTCCGGGGCAGCGAAGCCGGAATCACCTCTACAGCTTTCAGACGCGTATCATCCAAGAGTGTGACCCTGCCGTCCTCATCGACCCTGGCTCGGTCAAGACGGGAGATGTCGAAGGTTTCTGGTGCGTTCTTTCCGAGAGTCTGCCCCTAAACTCCCATGAAGTTGGTAACGCCACTCCCCAGGGTTCTTCTGGGGGATGGAGATGGCAGACAACGAGGACAAGAGAGGGCGCCTGATCTGTTCGTGAGGAGAGTGGGTTGGTTCTGATTTCAAGGCGGCAGCAATTTTCGAGATGGCCATCACCTCGGAGCGCTTCGAGTGCATCGGCGATCGATCGCCTTGAGAGGCGGTCGTTTATGGTCCGCTCTAACCTGGGGATTCCGTATTCGGCCATCACATTCGCATCCGGAGCAGCGATCAACAGCATGAAAACGAGCCAAGTTTGGAGAAAAAGTAAAGTTAACCCTCGGCCATCCCGATCGAGGGCTATCGCTCGCACAATCCCTAGATCACGCCTAGCCAGGACATCAGCGCGTCCAGCATTTCTGCTCTGACCTCCGCATCCGTTCGTCCCGTGCGCCGCGGCACGTGAAACGAGTGATCAGCATCCTGAAACAGCCTGGTCGTGGCGCGACTACCTAGCCGTTCAATGATCGTCTCCAACAGGCGGGTATCTGCGAGGGCGTCACGAGTGCCCTGCAGCAACAGCATCGGAATTGTCACCTCGAACAGGTGATCTGCGCGCTCATCCGAAGGGCGTCCCGCCGGGTGCAGAGGAAATCCGAGGAAGACCAAGCCTCGGACGCCCGGCAAGGGCAAGGCAGCTTGAGCCTGCGAAGTCATGCGGCCGCCAAACGACTTGCCGCCGGCAACGAGAGCAAGATCAGGAACCCGGCGGGAGGCCTCCAGTACCGCGGCCCGGACAGTAGCTTGGGCAATTTTTGGAGGATCGGGTCGCTTGGACCCTTGCTCCATGTAGGGGAACTGGTAGCGCAGCGTTGCGATGCGGCGTTCGGCCAGTCCATCGGCAACTTCGGCCATGAATGGATGCGACATGCGGGCTCCCGCACCGTGGGCCAGCACATAGCAGACGCGTGCATCGGGCGGCACTTGCAGCAGCCCCGACACCTGCCGCGCGTCATCGACAGCAAAGGTCACTGATCGTGGCTGTACCATTGGGCTAGACTGGTCCTCGGCGCTATCCACTGAAGATCGTTCAGATCATGCCCTTCAAAATGCTGCTTTTCCGAGCGACCGTCGCCAAGAATCGTAACCCCGTCACAACAGCCTTAGACGGATTGTGTCCCCGTAGAGGCTCGGGAACGATCGCGTATCGCTTCAGTCGATATCCTGCGCGCGACTATCTAGAAGAGATGAATAACGTTCCTGATTTCGATTCCGTTGACGCCGACAATAATGGCCGCATCGAAACCCAGGATGGCAAAATCACAGCAAGAGCGCCAAGTCCGCGGACGAGACCACCGACTCGAATATGAACTGATCAGGCTCGGGCGACCCGGCGCCAGTCGGGTCGTCCGCCGACCATTGCGCGGAAACTATCGGCGTGCGGCTGGCGCAGTGGAACTGCCCGAACCCTCCCGAGTTTCAAGCGCCGAGCACTGCTTCAACCTTGGGATGATCCCTGCACCAATCAGCATACTTCTACATGACGCATGACCTCTACCTCTTCGCGCGTCAATCCAGCCGCGCTTCATTTCTCGCTGTTGAGCCGAACATGAAAAGTGCGTTTTGCGCCAAGCGACCGGGCCTCTTCCCATCGGGACGGATGGAGTAGCCATGCCGCTTGTCCCAGATAAAGTCCGCGCGCGAGAAGATGCCGTCGACCCGACCGCTCTTCCCGGAATGTGCGGCGTGAGTTAAAGCCTCAATCCCGGCTTTGGCAGTGCGGATTTGGCATTGAATGGCAGGTAAAAAAGAAACCACTGAGTCTTCAAGTAGATCATGTAGCCATCAGCAAACAAGCAAGCGGCCGAGCGCTGATGCCGATTCGGTTCTTACACTGATAGAGTTTGCGAAGAGCGGATAGACTTCGCTCTCAAGGGGTGACGACTTTAGCCCTGCTGTTGTCGTCGTCCTTCTCCAAATCCGCGACTGACTCGGCGAGCGCTTCCTCCGCAACAGCTTCGACGGCCGACTGCTCCCATGCTTTGGCAAGGCGCGTCCACTGGAAGCTCGTTCTAGGGTCGACGGCCGTCTCCGCGAGCTTCCTGTACTCTCTCGCCTTTGCACGGCACTCTTTCGCTGATGTCAATGCTCCCCCTCCACCGGACTGCCGAAGACCTTCTCACCGTATCTTTTTACTGGTGACGCCACGGCCGCGCGCTGGCGGTAGCACTCGATGAACCCTTTAAACTCGGCTCTCTGATCGGTCATCGGAGGACTCAAGCTGCTCCAACAGATCCGCGTGGCTAGAGCGTCGAAGAATTCTTGGCCCCACCCAAGGGGAGTCGGGTGGGGCCGCGCAGGAAACGCTCAAGTGCGTCTACGACTTGGTCTTGGTGGAGAAATCCAGGCCGCCTATAAAAATAGCACCGGCACCGCAATCGGGCAATCCGCCAGCCTGCCGCAGTCCTCATTCTTGCGAGAGAAGAAATCTGCACATCCGCAGAAATCAGCCAATCCGAGGACTCGCGAGCAAGTATTTTCACGCGTACTCTATGTTGATACAGAAAAACGCTTGGAGAGCAACCATCCGATGGCAATGAAATCTCGGCAAAAATTCTGCCGCGCCCCGGACAACTGCACGTCTCTCCACGCTACGCACTACGCTCCCGTCCCCTGGCCCTCGAAAACGGAAATCGGCACGAGACGCGACGGCGTCACTTCAGCGGGCGGCGCATCGACGTCAATCGAATTGGATGATGCGATCCAACTTGCTACGTCGAATTTCGCAAACCCGAGTCAATGACTGCGGCTTTTTGATGCGCGTTTGATTTAGGTGCCGCGAGCTTGAGGTTCGAACCTGTTATTTTGGGCGTGTCGCTCATAATGGACCCGTGTTCGTTATAGGTGCCTTCGAGCCCTCGAGTTTACGGATCCTTGAGCTCTTGAGCGTAGCTGTTGTATGTTTTCAACCCTTCTCAAGACAGGCCTATCTTGAAGCCTATTGGACCTAGGTCGTTAGCGCGAACAATTATCAATAAGCCCTGGCCGAGCGTGCAGGACGGGCTGCTCCTGTGCAGCGTCATGCTCGTGGGTGCGCTGCTCGCGTTGCAGTATAATCTTTTTTGGTTTATCTCCGAGCTTTCCGAGCCCCAACGTAGATTATCGATAGCTGAGGCTATGTCACTCACGGCCCTCTTGGCGCTGTGCATCTTTGCCTTCGTGATACGACGCCTGCGCGAGACAAGGCACGACATTGCGCGCCGTGTTGCTGCCAAGATTCAGGTGCGACAGCTTAAGACGCTGGCTTCGCAAGATTCCTTGACCGGACTAGCAAACCGTCGCGTGCTCCTTTCGGCATTGACCTCAGCAGTAGAAACTTCTTCTGATGGCCGTAAGCATGCCTTCTTCCTGATAGACCTAAATGACTTCAAGCGCGTCAATGATCTCCATGGTCACTCAATAGGAGATCGCGTTCTGCAAGTCGTTGCCAAGCGGTTTCGGACTGCTACCCGACCAAGTGATTTATTAGTGAGACTCGGCGGCGATGAGTTCGCTCTGCTTTCGTATGATGTCGATCAAGATGCCGCTCGCATGATTGGTCTGCGCTTCATAGCCGCCCTTGAGAGTGAAATCCGGGTTGGGGGGCGGCTACACGAGATCGGTGCATCTATTGGCGTCACTCTGATCCCCGATGACGGCAGAACGCCGGACGAAATTATTCATAGCGCCGATCTCGCCATGTATCGCGCCAAAGGCCGAGATGAAAGATCACTCGTATTCTTCGAACCGCCCGCGAACCACCCGCAACAGATAGCTTAGCGAAACCAACCCGCCGGATCGGACGGCCAGACGTATGCTGACGGGGGCGCCGGAAGCGGCAGCGGTCCGCGTATTCTTACATAAATGTCTTAACCGAAGACTTGTTCAGTGATCGTGCGATACCAACTCGCACCATAGTCCGCTTCAAGCCGACGGAATTTCGCAGAGGCATAAATGGGACTGATCCCTCCGGCTCCTTTTATCGAGTCAATCAAGACTTCACCCGGCTCGTAAACGCCGGCGATGGAGATGCCATAGCCTGGTGCCACCAGGCTGTAGCAAGTGTTTGCCAGCTTGGTCCGGATCGGCGGCTTACCTTTTAGCAGCCGTGCAATCTGAACAGCACAAACCTTGGCTTGCGCGTTAGCCGAGAATGCGGATTTCGGCATAGCACCGGCGTTCGAAGCGTCACCCAGCACATGAATTCCAGCTTGCAGGGAGGACTCGAAAGTGACTGGGTTGATGGGACACCAGCCAGTCTCGTCCGCTAGCCCGGAGATTTGCGCAATTCTGGCAGCACGCTGTGGCGGGATGACGTTGGCCACATCAGCGCGTACTTCTTTGGACTCTGTCACCAGCACTCTCTCTAAGGGCCGCACCGCAATGACAGCACCGAAATCGAAAATGCCATGCCACTCGATCAAGTCACCGTAGATCTCGGTCCAGGCACGCTGAAACAAAATTTGTTTCGAGAAGTACTCCTTCGAGTCGAGGATCATAAGCTTCGAGCGGGGCTTATTAGTCTTCAGATAGTGAGCGATTAGGCTGGCGCGCTCGTAAGGACCGGGCGGACACCGAAACGGATTAGCGGGAGGGGCGATCACCACCACGCCGCCGTCCGGCATGTCTTCGAGCTGCTTGCGCAAGAGCAGAGTCTGCGGACCCGCTTGCCAGGCATGGGGCATCAATTCTGCCGCGGCCTCATTGTAGCCCGAGATGGCGTTCCAGATCATTTCGATACCCGGCGCCATTACTAGCCGGTCGTAGTGGAAATCTAAGTCCCCTTCCGTCCGAACCGTCTTCGTCACAGGATCAACGCGGATCGCGCGCTCGAACACCATGCGCACGCCCGTCGCAGCAATGTCGTCGTAGCCGAAGCAAAGCACGGAGAACGGCTGCAATCCGCCGATCACAAGGTTGCTGAAGGGACAAGAATGAAAAGTGCGGCGGGGCTCGATTAGCGTCACGTCGATAGAGGGATCAGACGCGCGCAAAGACCGTGCAACCGTCGCCCCGGCATAGCCGCCACCAATAACCACGACGCGCGCCGAGGCACCTCGCGCCGAAGCCCCCTTCGCTCCCAAGACTGCCGGCCCACCTACGATCATGGCCGCCGAAGCACCAATCTCTAGCAGCCGACGGCGGCTCAGTTTTTTATCGTCCGCGCTCATTCAGTTCGCCCTTATGCAGGATCCTTGCGCACAGTACCGCAGCTGAGCAAATAGGAGCAGGCAAAGGAACACCCCAGAGGCGTAGACCTTGGACAGAAGGTGCCGTTAGTCCTCAGCGTCTTCGTCGAGGGCTGCAAGGTAGTCAGCGATGGCACCAATCTCGGTTTCACTATAACCTTTCGCGATTCGATTCATCACGGTGCCTTTGCGTTCGTCGGCTCGAAAGGCCAGCATGGCCTCCTGGATCTCCGCAGCGGGACGACCGTTGATCTCCGGAAATGTGTCGTCGGATGCAGCGTTTGCATGACAGCCTGAACAACTCGCCGCGAGCAATTTAATGGTTGCTCCGCTCTCGCCCGATTGAGGCGCGGCGGCAACTTCAACGGGCGGAGTTGGGAGGAGCAGCGGTAGGACGAGTGCAAGCAGGCGAAAGGTTCTCATGAAGTCGTCTTGTCCAGTTCCAGAAATGAAGCGAGAGCCGGTAAGCGTGGCGCATAGGTTCGATTCAACAATCCAAACCATCTTCTGTGCTTATTGCGGCCATAAAGACCAGCGCTCGTCCACGCTATGATAGCGAGGCCAATGAAGCTTTAAGGCAATGAAGCTGCCTCTGACGTCAAGCGCCCCGTATCGCCGGCGCCTCACCGCCGCCCTGCGAGACTATTTGGCGCCCCTACTCCTCAGGCGTCTTTCGAATGTTTCAGAATTCTGTTCTTCCCGCCGGCAGACTAGCAATTTGGCTGCGGTTGAAGCCGGGGCTGTAGCTGATCGCCTCAAGACATGGCGACAAAAACTGGGCGCGCGCTGTTGCTCTTATGCGCGACACGGCTTTGGCGAGCATCCTTTTCGGGCGGACAAGGGTATAGCTAAAAAGCGCAAGCAGGGCCGCGTAGGCCCATATGTCGAATTGGCAACCGAATAAGGCCGCGAACATTTCTCAGCTCTGCTGCCGATCATCAGAACGATAGATCACTCGGGCAGTATCGTCCCACCTCACTATGAAGTGAATAAGAGTAGCGCTCACATAATCGCGCTATGCGCCGCAGCGAGGACTTTAGTCGCTTGATGGCTTAGTCCTAACGGCAAACAGATCATATGAGCCTAACAAATTTCGCTCAATTTGCTGCTCCTCTGCCTTTTTCCAAGGTAGGCAGAATGGCCGATAGGTGTTGGTCCGCTGACTCATACGTCCGCTGCACGTATTCACAGTTCACAGCTTCGATCCTTCGCCGATCGCCCGCAGACCCTCAGCAGGAACAGGTTGAGGGATAGAGTACTTTTCCCTGCTCCCTTCTTTCCGCACCGGGGGTCGGCTTGGCGCGAGCGGTCCGGCCCGGTCCCATTAGATGATCGACCTCGTGGCGAATCGCTTCGGTCGATATCTTTCTCGGCCTGATCATGGCCCTGGATCATACGCGATACTTCTTCCCCTCGACCGGCTTCAATCCTCGCGGTGCCGCGGAACCCGCGCCGCTCTCTCTCCCGCTGGGTGACTCACATATGAGCCCCACGCTTTCATTCTTCTGGCTGAACCCACTGCGTTCTTCTACCGCCGCGGAAAGGACTCGCGTAGCATTTGCGCAGCATGCACCATGTGCTCGAGCGCCGGACGCACTTCAGCCCAGCCGCGAGTTTTCAACCCGCAATCAGGATTAACCCAGATTTTATCGGGCGAAAGCCGTTGCGAAGCTTTGGCTAGGAGGTCGACCATTTCGATTTCGCTTGGCACCCGCGGCGAGTGAATGTCGTAGACACCCGGCCCGATCTCATTCGGATAGTGATAGTCCACGAAGGCATCGAGCAACTCCATCTTGGATCGCGAAGTCTCAATGGAGATGACATCGGCGTCCATGGCGCCGATCGACTCGATGATATCGTTGAACTCTGAGTAGCACATATGGGTATGGATCTGCGTTTCGTCCCTGACACCGCTTGCCGATAAGCGGAAACATTCGACGGCCCATTTAAGGTAGGGCGGCCAGTCCGCCCGGCGCAACGGTAGCCCTTCGCGAAGCGCAGGCTCGTCGATCTGAATGATCCGGATTCCAGCTGCTTCGAGATCCGTGACCTCATCACGCAACAGCAAGGCGATCTGACGGCAAACTTCGGCGCGCGGGATGTCGTCGCGGACAAACGACCACTGCATCATGGTGACGGGTCCCGTGAGCATACCCTTCACCGGCTTCTCGGTTAAGGATTGGGCAAAGGTCGCCCATTCCACGGTCATCGGCTTCGGGCGCGAGACATCACCAAAAATGATTGGCGGACGCACATACCGGGAACCGTAACTTTGCACCCAACCGTGCTTGGTGAAGGCATACCCGGACAACTTCTCCCCGAAGTACTGCACCATGTCATTGCGCTCAAACTCGCCATGGACCAACACATCAATGCCAATGTCTTCTTGCCATCGCACCGCATCCCTTGTCTCGTTCTGCAGGAAGCTCGTGTATCCAGAATCGGTCATTGCGCCTTTTGTATGCGCTGCCCGTGCCTTTCGGACCTCGCCCGTCTGGGGGAAAGACCCGATCGTAGTGGTGGGGAAAGGCGGCAGCTTCAGCGCTTCGGCCTGCGCCTTGCGGCGAATGTCGAACGTGCTCTTTCTCTGCGCCATTTCTGACGTCATGTTTTGCGCGCGTCCGGCCACCTCCGGGTTGTGGACTTTCGGGGAGCCTTCTCGCAACTTGGCGGCCTCGGCAGATTCTTCCAGTTCCGAGCGCACTGCATCCCGGCCGCTTCCCAGCGCTTTGCCGAGGACGGCGAGCTCGCCCATCTTCTGCACCGAGAAGCGAGCCAGGTCTTGAGATCGGAATCGAGATCTGTCTCAAGCTCGAGATCGACCGGCACATGCAGAAGTGAACAGGATGGCGCGATCTCAAGACGATCTTCGCCGTATTTATCTACGACCGGCTCGATGCGATCGAGAATCTCCGGGATTTTGGCGCGCCAGATATTGCGGCCGTCGATCACGCCAAGGGAGAGCACTAGTCCGCGCGGCGCTTGGCAAGAACGTGATCGATTTGATCGGGCGCCCTCACTAGATCGAGATGGAGACCCGCGATTGACAGCTCAATGGCGGTATCGAGATTATTGCCAAGCTTGCCAAAATAGCTCGTCGCCATAAGCTTCAGCCCTGGCACTTCGCGAGCGAACGTGGCGTAAGAATGCGTCATGGCTTGGCGTGTGGCATCATCGAGATCGAGCACGAGACACGGCTCGTCCATCTGAATCCAAGTGGCGCCGCTGGCGTGGAGCTTGCGCAAGACGTCCACATAAACAGGAAGGAGCTCATCTATC
>NZ_LPWD01000106.1 GCF_001723295.1 Methyloceanibacter marginalis | reverse complement strand
CGAGGTGTGACAGCCGGCCTTCTCGAAGACTCGGCCGGACAATCAAAGACATCCACCCCGCCGCCGCCGTCCTCGCGGGTCCAGGCTTTCCGGGTGAAGCGGCCGGCCTCTTTGCCCTCGCAGCCGGGCGCGCCTTCAGCCGCATCCTCCACCGCCTCGAGGCCCGCAAGCATGCGGTCGCGTAAGGTCTCGAACCAGCTTCGCGCGCGATCCTTACCCGTCTCGAACGCATCGTTCATTTTCGGCTCTTCGACGTTTTCCTGTTGCATGGACTTGCTGTTCTACCGCTCCACGTGTGAATCCTGTCACAAGGCGTGCTGCCTGGGCATGGCATATGAGGCGGCGTGCCCAAACTTTGATCTCGATCAGGTCCCTTCTGCGCCAATTTGACCATCTTGCGGGCCCTGGACAACCTGGAGAAGCAGTGCCAGAAAAACCGGCACCAATCGTGCCGGTCAACGGCACTACGAGAGGCAATAACAGAAGTTCGGCGCGTTTGTTGCCGGCTAAGAGGGCCGAGAGGCTGGGCTGTTGCTCTCTTCGGCTCCTTAAATCGTCAGGAGCTCTTGGCCCGTGGCCAACCCCGATACGTCCACCGACCCATCTTTACTTAAAGACGACGATGCGTCGCGCCGCGATGTGATCCTGATCGGCGCCGGCGGCTTCGCCGCGATCGGCGGCGCGGCCATGTTGTGGCCGCTGCTCGATCAGATGAACCCGGACGCCTCGACCTTGTCGCTGGCCAGCACCGATGTGGACCTTGCGCCCATCGAGGAGGGCCAGGCCATCACGGTGATGTGGCGCGGCAAGCCCATCTTCATTCGCCACCGCACGGCCAAGGAGGTCGAGGAGGCGACCGGCGTCAAAGTCGACGACCTGATCGATCCGCTGGCGCGCAACGCCAATCTGCCGGACGACGCGCCGGCTACCGACGACAACCGCGCCGCGCCCGAGCGCGAGCCGTGGCTGGTGATGATCGGTATCTGCACTCATCTCGGCTGCATTCCCCAGGGCCAGGCGCCCGGCCAATACAAGGGCGACTATGGTGGCTGGTTCTGCCCGTGCCACGGGTCGCAGTACGACACGGCGGGCCGCGTGCGCGTGGGACCTGCGCCGCAGAACATGTACATCCCGCCTTACACCTTCACCTCAGACACCAAGATCACGATCGGTTAGGCCGGGACCATGGCGCATCCTTCCACTTACAAGCCATCGACCGGCATCGAGCGATGGTTCGATTCGCGGTTGCCGCTGCCCCGGATGATGCATGACCAGTTCATGGTCTTTCCGACGCCGCGCAACCTGAACTATTGGTGGACGTTCGGCGGCATCCTTTCCTTCATGCTGGCGGTGCAGATCGTCACCGGCATCGTGCTCGCCATGCATTACGTGCCGACGCCCGAAGGCGCGTTCGACTCCGTCGAGAAGATCATGCGGGACGTGAACTGGGGCTGGCTGCTGCGCTATGCGCACGCGGTCGGCGCATCCATGTTCTTCCTCGCAGCCTACGTCCATACGTTTCGCGGGCTTATTTACGGCTCGTACAAAGCGCCGCGCGAGATCTTGTGGATTTTGGGCGTGCTGATCCTGCTGCTGATGATCGCCACCGCCTTCATGGGCTATTCGCTCGTGTGGGGGCAGATGAGCTTCTGGGCGGTAACCGTGATCACCAATCTGTTCTCATCGCTCGATACTTTGATCCCGGGGCTCGGCACCACGCTGGTGCAATGGATCTGGGGCGGGTTCTCGGTTGGCGCGCGAACGTTGAACCGGCTCTTCGCGCTTCACTACCTGTTCCCGTTCATCATCGCGGGCGTGGTCATCCTGCATATTTGGGCGTTGCACATTCCGGGAAACAACAACCCCACGGGCGTGGACGTGAAGACGCCGAAGGACACGGTGCCGTTCCATCCGTACTACACGATCAAGGACGGCTTCGCTCTGGTGATGTTCCTGATCCTGTTCGGTGTGCTTCTGTTCTACGCGCCGAACTTCCTCGGTCACGCGGACAACTATATCGAGGCCAATCCTCTGCAGACGCCGCCGCACATCGTGCCTGAGTGGTACTTCCTACCGTTCTACGCGATCCTGCGCGCCATTCCGGACAAGCTGTTGGGTGTCATTGGTCTGATCGGCGGCATTGGCGTCCTGTTCTTCGTGCCGTGGCTAGACACGTCGCGCGTCCGTTCGACGAGCTACCGTCCGATCTACAAATGGTTCTTCTGGCTGTTTGTGATCGATTGCGTGGCGCTGGGCTATCTCGGCTCGCAGGCTCCAGAAGGCTGGTATTTGTTCTTCGGGCGTCTGGGCACCTTCTACTACTTCGCCTTCTTCCTCATCATCATGCCGATCGTCGGTCTGATCGAGCGGCCCAAGAAGCTGCCCGGCAGTATCACGCAGTCGGTCTTGGGACCCGAGAGCAAACGGCCCACGGAGACCCCGCCGCCGCGCACGGCCGCGACCGCAGGCGAGGGGGTGGCGTGCGGCACCCTTTCGACGTTCGCCGCCGCGCTTCTCGCCGCGCTCGCTGTTCCCGGCGCCGCGTTCGCCGAGGACGCCGGAAACGGCCATGGTTCCGAAATCAAGGCGCAGGAGTGGTCCTTTGCGCCGCCCTTCGGCCACTACGATAGGGCGCAGCTCCAGCGCGGTTATCGCGTCTACAAGGATATCTGCGCCAACTGCCATTCGATGCGGCTTTTGTCCTACCGCAATCTTGGCGAGCCCGGCGGGCCGGAGTTCTCGGAGAAGGCGGTCGAAGTTCTCGCCGCCCAGGCGCAAATCACCGACGGTCCTGACGACAAGGGCCAAATGTTCCAGCGCCCGGGGCGCCCGTCCGACCGGTTCCGCTCGCCTTATCCGAACGACGCTGCGGCGCGTGCCGCGAACAATGGGGCGTTGCCGCCGGATCTTTCAGTCATGGCCAAGGCGCGCCCCGGAGGTCCCGACTATATCTATGCGCTGCTCACAGGTTACGCGCCGTCGCCTGCCGGCTTCGAGATGACCCAGGGCATGCAATACAACAAGGCCTTCCCGGGCCACCAGATCGCCATGCCCAATCCCTTGGTGGACGGGGTCATTCCCTACACCGACGGCACCAAGCCCACGGTCGACAATTATGCGAGGGATGTGTCGGCCTTCCTCATGTGGGCGGCGGAGCCCAAGCTCGAGGAGCGGTATAAGCTCGGCGCGCGTATCATGATCTTCCTGCTCGTGTTCGCGGTGATCATGTATCTGTCAAAGCGTGCCGTGTGGGCGCGGCTTCATCGCCGCGATCACGCCGACGCAACTTGAGGTCTGCCATGGCGCGGGTGCTCACGCTTTTCCTGATCGTGCTCGCAAGCTTTCCCGCGCTCGCCGCCGATGACGCGGCCGCGCCGAAAGACATGGTGGTGCTCACCGTAGGCGGGCTGGTCGGAAAGCCCAATCGCGGGCCAATCGATGCCAAGCACGACAGCCTGCTGTCCGTGCTGAAGGTCGAGTTCAAGCACGGGTTCGAATTCGACCGCGCCACGCTGGAGGCCCTGCCGCAAGGCACGGTCAAGGCCAAGCCCATCGAGTTGGAGAAAGAGGCCACCTTCACGGGGCCGCTTCTGAGCGAGGTGCTGGGGTTCATCGAAGCGGCAAAGGTGAAAACGACGTTCGTCGCAGTGGACGGCTATACCGGCTACCTCCTGCCGGAAGACATCGACGGCTCCGATTACATTCTGGCACTCGAGGCCGACGGCGTGCCGCTTGGGCTGGGGCAGCAAGGCCCGCTCTGGCTCCTCAATACGCGCGCCGAAGGCTTCACGCCGGGCAAAGACGGCCGCGGTAGTCATGTTTGGGCCCTGGTCTACATGCATATCGGCGAGTGACCGGGTTAAGGGGGATGTCATGACGAAAGCCGTGCTCGGCATTATCGGCGGTTCCGGACTGTACGACTTGCCCGGCCTGCAAAACGTGCGCGAGGAACACATCGCGAGCCCTGGGCGCGCCGTCGGCTGCGGTCCGATCGGCGATATCGACGGTCTCCCCATCGTGTTTATGTCGCGCCACGATAAGGGGCATAGGCTGTCGCCGACCGACATCAACTATCGCGCCAATATCGATGTGATGAAGCGCGCCGGCGTGACCGATCTGATCTCGTTGTCGGCTTGCGGCTCCTACAAGGAAAACCTGCCGCCGGGCACCTTCGTCATCGTCGATCAGTTCGTGGACCGCACGCACAACCGGGCGACCTCGTTCTTCGGCACAGGCTGCGTGGCCCATGTCTCCATGGCGCATCCGACCGCGCCGCGATTGCGTATGCGTATCGCCGAAGCCGCGGAAGCCGAAAGCATCGCGGTCGCGCGCGACGGCACCTATGTGTGCATGGAGGGTCCGCAATTCTCGACGCTCGCCGAAAGCCTGACTTACAAGGGCCTTGGTTATTCGGTGGTCGGTATGACCAATCTGCCGGAGGCCAAGCTCGCCCGTGAGGCGGAGCTCTGCTACGCGACAGTCGCCATGGTCACGGACTTCGACTGCTGGCACCCGGACCATGACGCGGTGACCGTGCAGGACATCATCCGCGTGCTTATGGCGAACGCCGAGAAAGCCGCACGGCTCGTGGCGCGGATCGCCAAAGACTTCCCGCGCGAGCACGAGCCATGTCCGATCGGCTCCGACCGGGCGCTGGACACGGCGATCATCACCGCGCCGGAAGCGCGCGATCCCGAGCTTCTGAAAAAGCTCGACGCGGTGGCCGGGCGGATCCTGAACGGCTGATCCGGCCCTGGTCAGCGCTGGCATGTTCCAGTATCAAGGCGCCGCGCCTTTCGGCTCTCGTGGAGAATGAACCTTGCCCAGCGACATCGATCTCAAGGGTCTCGTGCGGACCATTCCCGATTATCCGAAGCCGGGCATCATGTTCCGCGACATCACCACGCTGCTCGGCCATGCGGCCGGCTTCCGGGCCTGCGTCGAGGATTTGGTCAGGCCGTTCCAAGACCAGCGCGTGGAGTCGGTCGCCGGCGTCGAGGCGCGCGGGTTCATTCTGGGCGGGGCTGCGGCCGACCGTCTGCGCTGCGGCTTCGTGCCGATCCGCAAGAAGGGCAAGCTGCCCCACAAGGCCATCGGCCAGGATTACGAGCTCGAATACGGGATCGACGTCATCGAGGTCCACGAGGATGCGCTCAGCCCGGGCGAGCCCGTGCTTCTCGTCGATGACTTGATCGCCACCGGTGGCACGGCGGTCGCCGCCGTCAAGCTGTTGCGCCGTCTGAGAGCCGAGGTGGTGGGTGCGGCCTTCGTCATCGACCTGCCGGATCTCGGCGGCTGCGCGCGCCTCGCGGAACTTGGGGTGGAGTGCCACACGCTGATCTCCTTCGAGGGCGAGTAGGGCTCTCAACTTGCAGGGCCGGGTGTGCTAAGCCACGGCTATGAATATCGACGGCAAGCCCTATCGGACCATCTGGCTCGGCGACGACGGCGTCTCGGCCGAGATCATCGACCAGACCAAGCTGCCCTTCGCGCTCGAGATCGTCCCTTTGAGGTCGCTCGAAGACGCGGCACACGCCATTTCGTCCATGCAAGTGCGCGGCGCGCCGCTGATCGGCGCCACGGCTGCCTACGGCGTGGCGCTCGCCATGCGGGGCGACGCTTCCGATGATGGTCTCGACCGGGCCTGCGCCGCGCTCGCGGCGACGCGCCCCACGGCCGTCAATCTGCGCTGGGCCCTCGATGAAATGAAGAAAGAGCTCACGGAGCTGCCGCAAGGGGCGCGCGTGGCGGCGGCCTCGGCCCGCGCC
>NZ_LPWD01000105.1 GCF_001723295.1 Methyloceanibacter marginalis | reverse complement strand
GCGCTCGCCGTGCTGGTGGACATCGCCGGCGAGGGCGTCCCCACCGTCTTCTGGCGCGAGCTGGCGGGCCCGGGGCGCTCTGTGCTGGAGATGGGGCGCGAGCGCGCCCGGCGGCAGGAGGGCGGCTTCTCCTACCGCCACGCCACCATCGTCGAGGTCGGCCCCGAGGAGATCGCCGCGGGCCTGATCGTCTATCCGCTCGACGACCCATACGACTTAACCGGCCTCGACGAGATGCCGGCGCATGTGCAACCGCTGGTGCGGCTCGAGGCGCAAGCGCCGGGCTCCTGGTACGTCAACGTGCTCGCGACCTTTCCCGAGTTCCGCGGGCAGGGGATCGGTACCAGGCTGCTCGCCCTCGCCGAGGAGAAGGCAAGCGAGGCCGGCGCGAACACCGCGAGCATCATCGTCGGAAGCTGGAACACCGGCGCAACCCGCCTTTACGAGCGCGCCGGTTACACCACCATCGCCAGCGAACCCGCTGTTCTGCCGCCTGACTTCCCGCAGAGCGGCGACTGGGTTCTCCTGACACGGCCCGTCGCATGACCGACACCGAATTCGATCTCGTGGTGATCGGCGCCGGGCCCGGCGGCTATGTGGCCGCCATCCGCAGCGCGCAGCTCGGCATGAAGACGGCAATCATCGAGCGCGACAAGCTCGGCGGGGTCTGCCTCAACTGGGGCTGCATCCCCACCAAGGCGCTGCTGCGCACCTCCGAGATCTATCACCTGATGCAGAACGCGGAGTCCTTCGGCCTCAGCGCGGAAAATATCGGCTTCGACCTGGCGAAAGTGATCGAGCGCAGCCGCAAAGTGGCCGACAAGCTCTCCAGCGGCGTCGCCTATCTGATGAAGAAGAACAAGATCGCCGTCATCGAGGGCACGGCGAAGCTCGAAGGCGGCGGCCGCATCGCGCTCACGAGCAAGAACGGCGAAGCGCTCCCCTCCATCGCCGCCAGGCACATCGTCATCGCCACCGGCGCGCGGGCCAAGACGCTGCCGGGCCTCGAGCCCGACGGCAAGCGCATCTGGACCTACACGGAAGCGATGGTGCCCGAGAGCTTTCCCAAATCTCTGCTGATCGTCGGCTCCGGCGCCATCGGCATCGAGTTCGCGAGTTTCTACCGCACGCTCGGCGCGCAGGTGACGGTGGTCGAGGTGCTGGACCGCATCCTGCCTGTCGAGGACGAAGAGATCTCCCAGGCGGCGCACAAGGCCCTCGTCAAGCAGGGCATCGCCATCCGCGCACGTACCACGGTCGAGCGGTTGGTTCCTGGCGAGGAGGGCGTCACCGCGACGCTGAAGACCGCGGACGGCGAGAGCATCGAAGGCACGGTCGACCGCGTGATCCTGGCTGTCGGCATCACCGGCAATGTGGAAGGTCTCGGGCTGGAAGAGCAGGGCGTCAAAGTCGAGCAGGGCCATATCGCGATCGACGAATGGTGCCGCACCGGCGTCGAAGGCCTCTATGCCATCGGCGACGTGGCCGGCCCGCCCTGGCTCGCGCACAAGGCCATGCATGAAGGCGTCATGTGCGTGGAGAAGATCGCGAGGCTGGACGGCGTCCACCCCATGGACAAGACCAACATCCCGTCCTGCACCTATTGCGCCCCGCAGATCGCGAGTCTGGGCCTCACGGAGACGGCAGCGCGCGAGGCAGGCCACGACATCAAAATCGGCCGCTATCCCTATTCCGCCAACGGCAAGGCCATTGCCATGGGCGAGAGCGAGGGCCTAGTGAAGACGATTTTCGATGCAAAGACAGGGCTTTTGCTCGGCGCGCACATGATCGGCGCCGAGGTCACCGAGCTGATTCAGGGCTTCGCGGTCGGCAAGACCCTGGAAACGACGGAGGCGGAATTGATCGCCACCATCTTCCCCCATCCGACATTGTCGGAGATGATGCACGAATCGGTGCTCGACGCCTTCGGGCGAGCCCTCCACATCTAGTCGGCGCGTAACGGAGCGCTTTCACGGGAGCACGACCAACGATTGGAGGACAACTATGGGCCTGATTATTTTTCTCGTGATTGGTCTGATTGCCGGCGCGCTCGCTTCTTACATCATGGGGCGGCAGCAGGATCTTTTGATGAACCTGCTGATCGGCGTTGTCGGTGCCGTGGTCGGCGGCCTGCTCGCCGGCCTTGTCGGCATCGGCGCCTACGGGCTGATTGGTCAGATCATCATCGCCACGATCGGCGCGGTGATCTGCATTTGGGTGTGGCAACGCATACGTTAGGCGCGCGCGCCTGACAGAGGAGGCGACTATGGAAGGTCACGGCTTGTTATCGATGCCGGGTGTGGGCTTTTTCGGCATGCTGATCATCGGCCTCATCGCCGGTTACATCGCCGAGAAGGCGACATCCAGCGATCATGGGCTGTTCACGAATCTTCTGGTCGGCATCGCCGGCTCGTTCGTCGGCGGCACGCTCGCCGGCCTATTGAACATCGAGTTCTACGGCTGGCTCGGCAATTTGATCGTCGCGTCGATCGGCGCCATTCTCCTGATCTGGATTTGGCGGAAGGTCACGGGGTCCGAGTCAACGTGAGTAGCTTATGGTTACGCTGATCGACACAGTCACTGAGGTGAAGGCGCGGCCGCGCCATCCTGAGAAGGCGCGGCTGCCCGACACCCCCGTCATGCCCAAGCCGCCGTGGATCCGGGTGAAGGCGCCCGGCGCGCACGCCCTCGACCGGACCCGCGCGATCGTGCGCACGCATCGTCTCCACACGGTCTGCGAGGAAGCGGCTTGTCCCAATATCGGCGAGTGCTGGGAAAAGCGCCACGCCACGGTGATGATCATGGGCGACGTGTGCACGCGGCTTTGCGCCTTCTGCAACGTGGCCACCGGCAAGCCGACGCATCTCGACGAAGGCGAGCCCACGCGTGTCGCCGACGCCATTGCCGCGCTCGAACTCAACCACGTCGTGGTCACCTCGGTCGACCGCGACGACCTCGCCGACGGCGGCGCCAATCATTTCGCGCGCACCATCGCCGCCATAAGGCACGCCGCGCCGAACACCACGGTCGAGGTGCTGACGCCGGACTTCATGCGCAAGGACGGCGCGCTCGAGATCGTCGTCGCGGCGCGGCCCGACGTGTTCAATCACAATGTGGAGACGGTGCCTTCGCTTTACCGGCGCATTCGTCCCGGCGCCGATTATCGCCACTCGCTGGCGCTGCTGCGTGAGGCCAAGCGTCTCGATCCGTCGCTCTTCACCAAGTCCGGCATCATGGTGGGTCTGGGCGAGACCGACGAGGAGATCGCCAATCTGATGGACGATCTGCGCGGGTCTGACGTCGACTTTCTCACCATCGGCCAATACCTTCAGCCGACGCGCAAACATGCGGCCATAGACCGCTTTGTCACGCCCGAGGCGTTCCAATCCTATAAGCGGACCGCCGACGACAAGGGATTTCTCTTGGTGGCTGCGAGCCCGCTGACCCGCTCCTCCTATCACGCCGCCGAGGACTTCGAGCGCTTGAAGGCCGCGCGCCTTGCTTCTCTCGGCGCTTAGGCGCACGCCATCGTCGATCCCTCATGCACCTCTTCGAGATCAAGCATCCCGTCGCACACTCCGCGGACGACATGTACGCGCTCGTGGCCAATATCGAGGACTACCCGCAGTTCTTGCCACTGTGCGAAGCGCTGAAAATCAAGCGCCGGGAGCTGATCGAGAACAAGGAGGTGCTGATCGCCACCATGCAGGTGGGCTACAAGCTGATCCGCGAAAGCTTCACCACCAAGGTCGTGCTCGATCCCGCCACGCGAACGATCTTCGTCGAATATCTCGACGGACCGTTCTCTCATCTGGAGAACCGCTGGCAGTTCATCCCACGTGCCGCCGGCGGCTCGGACATCGACTTCTATATCGCCTACAGCTTCCGCTCGCGCATGTTCGAGCGCCTGGTGGGCGGGCTTTTCGACAAGGCGGTGCAGAAATATACGACCGCCTTCGAGGCGCGCGCCGACGAGGTCTACGGCGTGAAGACTTTGGCGTTCAGCTCACACGAGTGAGCGCAACATCGACAGCGCCCGCTCGACACTGCGGCGCCTGACTTCGGCGCGGCCGAGATCGCCGAACACGACACGCTCGTGATGCATCGGACCTTCGGGCCGCCCCGCGGCGAAATGCACGAGGCCGACCGGCTTCTCAGGCGTGCCGCCGTCCGGCCCGGCGATCCCGGTGACGGCCACGGCGAGACTCGCATTGGAATGGGTCAGCGCGCCACCCGCCATGGCGCGCGCCACGTCCTCGCTCACCGCGCCGTGTTTTTCGATCAGCCAGTAGGGCACGCCCAACATCTCGCTTTTGGCCGCGTTGGAATAGGTGACGAAGCCGCGCTCGAACACATCGGAGCATCCCGGCACGGCCGTCAGCGTGGCCGCAAGGAGGCCCGCGGTGCACGACTCCGCCACCGCCACGAGCTCGCCCTTGTCGCGCGCGGCGGACAGGAACTCGGCAGCCTGCCGGACGATGTCTGCGTCGATCTCGATCTTGTCCGTCATGGAACTCTCACCGTTGCCGTTGCCATGGCCGCGATACCTTCGCCGCGGCCGACGAAACCGAGTCCCTCGTTCGTCGTTGGCCTTAACGCCCTGCGCGCTCTCGATCCCGAGAATTTCGGCCATCGCCCCGCGCATGGCATCGCGATAGGGCCCGATGCGCGGGGCTCGCACAGCAGCGTCACGTCCACATGCACGATGCTGCCGCCCCGCGCGGCGATCTTGTCCGCGGCGGCGAGGAAAATTTCCGAGCCCGCGCCGCGCCAACGATCATCCGAGGGCGGAAAATGCGTGCCGATATCGCCGTCGGCAATCGTGCCGAGCAGCGCGTCGGTGAGCGCATGCAAGCCGACATCGGCGTCGCTATGGCCGATGAGCTTTCTGGTGTGCGGAATGCGCACACCGCACAGGATGACTTCGTCGCCAGGCCCCAGCGCATGCACGTCATAGCCGGAGCCGACGCGCATCGTGCCCGCGCCGCTGCCCCGCCGCATCATCTCCGTCAGCGATCGAATCCTCCGCCGTGGGCTTGCGATTATGCTCCGCGCCCTCGACCAGCGCCACGTCGAGGCCGAACCATTCGGCAACCGCCGCGTCGTCGGTGAAGTCGAGGGTCGGTCCTGCGCCGCGGCGCGATGCGCGGCAAGGATCGCATCGAAGTGGAAGCCTTGCGGCGTCTGCGCTCGCCACAGACCCTCGCGCGACACCGTGCCCGTAATGCGCCCGTGCTCCTCACGCTTCAACGTATCGGTGACCGGCAGACAGGGCAGGGCGCACGCGTGCCCCTGAAGCGAGGCGGTCACCCGCGAGATCAGCGCGCCATCGACAAAGGGACGGGCCGCGTCATGAATGAGAACCAGATCGGGCGATCTCTCCGCCAGCGCCTCGAGCCCGGCCCGAACGCTGTCTTGCCGGCGGGCGCCGCCCAAGACGGGAGCCAACAGCCGGTCCGCAAACGGTCCAACTGCCTCCTCGTAAAGCACACGGTCGTCGGGGTGGATGACGACAACAATGTCGCCGATGCCCGAATGGGCAGCAAAGGCGCAAAGCGTATGCGTCAGCATCGGCTCCGAGCCAATCCGGCAATATTGCTTGGGTTGCAACGTTTCCGTGGCGGCGCGCGCCCCACGACCGGCCGCCACGATCAATGCCGCCACCCTCACTGCGTCTTCTCCTGAATTCCGCAACAATTCCGGGACGTTTCGCCGTTAAGCCTTCGCGCAACATTATTGTTGCACTGCGGCAAAAGGAATATTGCCCCGACGCTAAAACCCTCGTATCGTGCCCAATAATAGATCATGGGTCCTTAGTGCACAAATATTGAGCACAATACCTAAACAATGATCAATCGGACGGCCGCGAGGATATACGCATTGAGCCTCTCCACCAAAAAACCAAGCGCGCGCCGCAAAGCCGAGTCGATTCCCTGCGAAGCGCTCGTGGATGCCTTGCCGCATCCGCTCCTCGTGATCGGCAAGGACCTTGCCATCGAGTACGCCAACACGGCGGCCGAGGACTTTTTCCAGATGAGTGCGGGCGTTCTCTGCCGGCACGGCCTGCCCGACGTGGTCGCCTTCGGCTGCCCGCTGATCGCGCTCGTCGAACAGGTGCAGCGGAACGGAACCACCGTCAACGAATATGGGGTGGAGCTCGGCTCGTTCCGCTTCGAGACGGCCAAGCTCGTCGACCTCTATGGCGGTCCGCTGCCCGAGGCACCGGGCAGGGTCATGATCATGCTGCAACAGCGCAGCATGGCGCAGATGATCGAGCGCCAGCTCACCCACCGCGGCGCCGCGCGCTCCGTCTCCGGCCTTGCCGCGGTTCTGGCGCACGAGATCAAGAATCCGCTGTCCGGCATAAGAGGCGCCGCGCAGCTCTTGGAGAGCGACCGCACGGATGGCGATCGCACCCTGACCCAGCTCATCTGCTCGGAGTCGGACCGCATCTGCAAGCTCGTCGATCGCATGGAGATCTTTGGCGACGAGCGCCCGATCCAGCGCGAACCCGTAAACATTCACGACGTCCTCGATCACGTGAAGAAGATCGCCAGTAACGGCTTCGCGCGGCACATCAAGATTGTGGAGAACTACGACCCCTCATTGCCGCCGGTGCCGGGCAGCCGCGACAAGCTGGTCCAAGTGTTCCTCAATCTCATCAAGACGGCCTCCGAAGCCATCGGCGAGGAGCGTAGCGACGGACAGATCACGCTCTCCACCGCGTTCCGGCCGGGCGTGCGGCTCTCTGTGCCGGGAAGCCAAGCGCGCGTCAGCCTGCCGTTGGAGATCGCCGTCGAGGACAACGGCACCGGCGTACCGACCGATCTCATTCAGCATCTCTTCGACCCGTTCGTCTCAACCAAACCTTCAGGTACGGGCCTCGGCCTTGCCTTGGTGGCCAAGATCATCGGCGATCATGGGGGAATCATCGAATGCGACTCACGACCCCGATACACGGTCTTTCGGGCGCTAATGCCGATGGCCGACAACGAAGCGACGCAAGCGACAGCGGAAGCGCAGGCGTAAAGACAATGGGCAAGGGAAATATTCTCATCGCCGACGATGACGCGGCGATCCGAACCGTCTTAAACCAGGCCCTGGCCCGGGCCGGCTACGCGCCGCGCGCCACCGGCAACGCCGCAACCCTATGGCGCTGGATCAGCCAAGGGGAGGGCGACCTCGTGATCACCGACGTGGTGATGCCGGACGAGAACGCCTTCGATCTGATCCCGCGCGTCAAGAAGCTGCGACCGGACCTGCCCATCATCGTGATGAGCGCGCAGAACACCTTCATGACCGCGATCACCGCCGCCGAGCGCGGCGCCTACGAATATTTGCCCAAGCCCTTCGATCTGAACGAGCTGATCTCGGTGGTGGGCCGTGCCCTTGCCGAGCCGCGTAAAAGGGCGCAGCGGCTGTCCGCGGAATCGACCGACGGCATGCCCCTGATCGGGCGCTGTCCGGCGATGCAGGACATCTATCGCGTGCTCGCCCGGCTGACCCAGACCGACCTTACCGTGATGATCACGGGCGAGTCCGGCACGGGCAAGGAACTCGTCGCCCGCGCGCTGCATGAATACGGCAAGCGGCGCAACGGCCCATTCGTCGCCATCAACATGGCCGCGATCCCGCGCGAGCTGATCGAGTCGGAATTGTTCGGCCACGAGAAGGGCGCCTTCACCGGCGCACAGACGAAGCACGTGGGCCGCTTCGAGCAAGCCGAAGGCGGGACGCTGTTTCTCGACGAGATCGGCGACATGCCCATGGAGGCCCAGACGCGGCTCCTGCGCGCCTCCAGGAAGGCGAATTACACCACGGTTGGCGGCCGCACGCCGATCCGCACCAATGTCAGGATCATCGCCGCGACCAATCGCGAGCTGCAGCAGCAAATCGATCAGGGGTTGTTTCGCGAAGACCTCTTCTACCGGCTGAACGTCGTACCCTTACGGCTGCCGCCCTTGCGCGAGCGATTGGAGGACATCCCCGATCTCATCCGCCACTTTCTCTCCATCGCCGAGAAAGAGGGGCTGCCGCCCAAGGGCTTCGAGCCCGCCGCCATCGAGCGGCTGAAGCGCTACCACTGGCCGGGCAACGTGCGCGAGCTGGAGAATCTGGTGCGGCGTCTGTCGGCCATCTATGCCCAAGACATCGTCACGGCCGACATGGTGGAGAGCGAATTCGCGACCGCGCACCGCGCGCCGTTCCCCGATGCCCAAGAAGCCAACGGAGACCTCTCGGAGTCCGTGGAGCGCTATCTCAGCGACTACTTCATGGGCTTCGGTCAGGACCTGCCGCCAGCCGGGCTCTATACGCGCATCCTGCGGAAAGTGGAGTTTCCGTTGATTACCGCGGCGCTGGCCGCCACCAGGGGCAATCAAATCCGTGCCGCCGACCTTCTCGGGCTCAACCGCAATACCTTGCGCAAGAAGATCCGCGATCTCGGCATCAAGGTGATCCGCACGCCAAGCGTCTGACCCTGGTTAATCCCGCAGGAAATTCCCATATCCCGGCGGCCGGTGGGCCCCCGGGGCTCATCGGTCGTGGGACCGAGGCGCGCCATGTCGCCAAAGCGCCACATTGTGATTTTATTGCACCATAGCTGAGACGGACGCACCTGGAGGAAGGTCCGGCGCGAACCGGAACACCAACGGGGCAGCCAGGGGAAAGCGGTTTGCGCAGCGTCGTCCAAACACCGCAAGAACCGAGAAAGCATAAGGACTTCCTGCGCCCGTCCTCCGCCGCCGGGCAGGTCAGGGAAGACGTCTCGACCGGCACGCGGGTTCGCAACCGTCTCCCGTTCACCCTCGGCCTGATCATCATGGTGCTGTCCCTCTGTTCGGGACTGGTCACCTATCTCGTCCTCACCGGCCTGACCCCCATCATTCCCACCCAGAGGGTGGTGGTGGTGCTTCTGCTGATCAACCTGCTCCTCGTCCTCGCCATGCTCGGCATCATCGCCTGGCAGGTGACGGGGCTATGGATCGCCCGGCGCCGCCACGAGGCCGGCGCGCAGCTCCATGTCCGCATCGTCAGCCTGTTCAGCGTGATTGCCGTGGCGCCCGCGATCCTGCTCGCGGTGTTCGCCAGCGTGTCCCTCGACCGCGGCCTCGACCACTGGTTCTCCTCGCGCACCAAATCGATCATCCAAAACTCCATCGACGTGGCCACGGCCTATCTCCAAGAGCACGGCCAAGTGATTCGCGCCGACACGGTTGGCATGGCCAAGGACATCGACGAGGCGGTCGAGCTGGTGCGGGCGCAGCCCCAAGGCTTCGGCAACTTCCTCACGCCCAGGCCGGCATCCGCGCGCTTCCTGCCGCCTATCTCATCGACCACAGCGGCAAGATCCTGGCCACGGCCGCGTCCGTGCCGGAGCTGCCGTATCGGGCGCCGCCCAACGAGGCGATGGAGCTCGCGAAGAAGGGGCAAGTCATCGTCATCGCGCCGGGCCAGACGAGCATGGTCGGGGCCATCAAGAGCCTCGACAATTTCGACGACACCTATCTCTACGTGATCCGGCCGGTGAACGCGCGCGTGCTTCAGCAGCTACGCGCGACCCGCGCCAATGTCGCCGAGTATCAGTTGCTCGAGCAGCGCCGCGCCGGCGTGCAGGTGGCCTTCGGCCTGATGTACGTGGCCATCGCGCTCACGCTGCTGTTGTCGGCGATCTGGATCGGCATGTGGTTCGCGAACAGGCTGGTGGCGCCGATCGGCCAATTGATGGGCGCGGCGGAAGAGATCAGCCAGGGCAATCTCGGCGTCGAGGTGAGCGTCAACCCGGCCGACGGAGACCTTGCCGTGCTGGGCTCAACCTTCAACACCATGACCACGGAGCTCAAGACCCAGCGCGACGAGCTGGTCGGCGCCAATGCGACGCTCGATGAGCGCAACCGCTTCATGGAAGCCGTGCTCTCCGGCGTGACCGCGGGCGTCGTGGGCGTGGACGCCGACGGCACCGTCAATCTGGTCAACCGCTCCGCCCAGGAACTTCTCGGCCTCAAAGAGGAGAAGCTTATCGGCAAGAAGCTTGCCGACGTCGTGCCGGAATTCGGCCAGCATCTGAAGCGTGCGCAAAAACAGGGGAAGCGGCTTGCGACCGATCAAGTCACGTTGCGCCGCGCCGGATCGGAGCGCAACTTCGCCGTCCGCGTGACCAGCGAAGGCGACGGACAAGTACGTGGTGACGTTCGACGACATCACCGAGCTGGTCATTGCTCAGCGCTCGACCGCCTGGGCCGACGTGGCGCGCCGCATCGCACACGAGATCAAGAACCCGCTGACGCCGATCCAGC
>NZ_LPWD01000104.1 GCF_001723295.1 Methyloceanibacter marginalis | reverse complement strand
GGCTCTGAACTAAGTCCGGCAAGCCAACTTGGTTGGTTGATTCTGCGAGGCTTTAGGATTTCTCGTTCCACATCCCACGATGCTGCCGCCTCACCGAGACTCGCTCGCAGTCTCGTGTTCCCGGCGATAGGTCAGCACCAGAACATCACGGCAGGCTTTGCGCTCCGAACTAAGGGGGGCGATCGGAGTGACCCCGTGAAGGACGCGGTGGTCGTCGATAAGCACGGCGTCAAGCGGATCGATCAGCGTGAACTCGCCTAACGGCCTACCCGAGCGATCGAAGATCTGCGTGACACCGCTCGCCACGTTCGATCGGCGGATCAGCATCACGCACACCCAATCGACGCCATCACGATGGACCCCTTCGGGCGTGGGTGCCCCAGTTTCATCCGGCGTCGCCTCGATGCGAAACTGATGCATTTCGACATGCCAGGGCGAGACGCTAGACTTCATCGAAGACGTCATGTCGAACAGTGCCGCACAATAGCTAACTAAGCCCTGTGCGAAGGCATTGTCGGTCACGGCTTCCTTGACCGGCATAAACCAGCGCTCAATCCCGCCGTTCAAGATATTGTAGTCTCGGCTCTGATAGTGCGGCTGATGGTTCTTTCGGACGACGACACTACCTGTAACCTTGAAGGTCCCGAAGCGCCTACGCCTGTAGCGGCCACCGTCCGCCATATATTTGTCGATCCCGAGATCATCCCAGGTCGAGGCAAAATCCGGCCACGCCTCTAGTCCGCGCGTGCGCATGATCGCGCGCATCTCTTTACCAGTGCGGACTGCAAATCCATCGCGCGCGATATCCTGTGCGATCGCGTCTAGCAACTTCGTTGATGACGATGAACGATGCCCTGGCGCTGTTCCTTCTCCATCTACACCGCGTTCTGAAGATCCTTCCTCAGACATGAGCTTACCCTTTAGGTTTGCTCCGCAGTCCCCGGGGCTGCGTTTTTTCGATCATGGCGCACAATGATGGATGGCTCCACGTGCATCCGCTTGACGCCTCTATATGGCTCTTTTGATCTTCCATGAGCCGACTGATTTTTGGACAACCCAGGGTCATCTCAAGCGCGTCAATAAGGTCATCAGTGTTTTCGGGGGTGAGGTACAAGCCTTCATTTTGCTCCGCTAGGCACTGTGTTTCGACGATGTTTGACTCGCCCGTCCAGGACAAACCTTTCACTCGCAAACCTATGACGTGGATGGTGAGTTGTGCCGCTGCGGCGTGTAGCTCCTTACCCACCTGGCACGGCGATCCCCCGCACGTGTCTTCGCCATCAGTTAGGAGGACGATCAAGCCGGGCTCGCTTTCAAAGTCGAGCATTTCCGCCGCCTGTTCGACAGCACGCGTCAAGGGAGTCCCACCGGCTGGTACTAGGCTTTCCACAGAAGCCATGATTTGTGCGGCGGCGTTTGGCGTAGGCGGAAGATCTAACTCGATATTGTCGCACTGGTTGAACAGACTAGGAGTCCGTGTGGGGCCATAGGTGACCAGTCCGACCCGACGGTGGCGCGTGACGGTCGGTAAGACCTTGCCAAGAGCGTATCGCACCCTATCGATCCGACTGACGTTGTGCGCGCTCTCGCTGCCGTAACCCCAGCCATTGCCGGACATGGAACCGGAGGCATCGAAAACAAGTACGGCGTCCTCGGCGCATGGAGAGAACTGGCTATCCTGCGCAAGTCCTGGAACGACCTGCCACATTATCGCAGACACGAAGGCTAGTGCCGTTGCGGCAAAGCAAGCCGAACCAGGTTCCCTAGTTTGCTTAAGTCCAATGCCAAAGTCGCGAGACATCTTTATTAGCCCGTCGGCAGACTTGCGTCATTATTCCAGATCGCTCCCCATAGTCCCAATCAAGTCCAATTAGAGATTTCTGGCCAATCGAGATGCAACTAGCGCCCGGATGCCTTATGGCACCGGGCGCTAGGGAGCCAGTTGCGCTCGGTACCTCGTGAACACCGAGCGCGACTGGTGGAGACCTTACTCGTAAATGCGGAACACGTTCAGCTCACCACCCTGCGGGATATGCTGCAGGCCAGCGGCCTTGGTCATGGCGGTGGCACCAATGGCGCCAAACTTGTCGCTCAGATCCAGACCAGCGGTGACCGGAAGACCGATCCAGCCGCCGATGCCGGAGTAAACGCCGACATACTGCTTACCGCCCACCTTCCAGGTGGCCGGGTTGCCGATGATGCC
>NZ_LPWD01000103.1 GCF_001723295.1 Methyloceanibacter marginalis | reverse complement strand
GCTCGGCAGCAGGCTCTTCAGCAGCGGGCTCCTCCGCAGCCGGCTGCTCGGCAGCAGGCTCTTCGGCGGGAGCGGCTTCCTCCGCCGGAGCAGCCTCTTCCCCGGCCGCAGGCAGCGGCGGCGGGTTTTCCGTCATGCTCATGAGGAACTTGATGCGTCCGCGCGCTTCTTGTCGTCCGGAATGCCAGGGAAGGCCATGGTCGTGCCGGGGGCGAAGCCTTGTGGACTCTTCAGCCAGACGTCGAGATTCTCGTAGGTCCACTCCTGGTCGGCGTGCTTCTTCAGCGCATCCGAGTAGCTGAAATCCTCATGAGCCGCGATCTTGTGTCCGACCACGTTGTGGAGGTTCGGGCCGACCATCGTCGCGCCGCCCGCATCGAACGTGTGGCACACCTTACACAGCGCCGCGGCTTGCTCGCCCTTGGCCGCGTCGGCGGAGGCCAGCAGCGCGATGACCGGGGACTGACCGGCGGAAGCCTCTTTCTCGGCGCCTTCGTCGGCGGCGCCTTCCGGTGCGGGCGCTGCGGCCTTGGGCTCCGGGATTGGCAGCGGGTCGTCGCTGTTCTTGTTGAGATAGGCGATGACGTCGGCGCGCTTCTGGATGTCCGGGATGCCTGGGAAGGCCATGCTCGTGCCCGGAGCGAACTCTTGCGGGTTCTTCAGCCAGTGGTCGAGATTCTCGAAGTTCCACTCCTGGCCTTCGTGCGCCTTGAGCGCGGGGGTGTAGTTGACGCCTTCATGAGACGCGATCTTGTGACCGACGACGCCGTAAAGGTTCGGGCCAATCATCGTGGGCCCGCCCTTGTCGAAGCTGTGGCACACCTTGCAAAGGCCTACGTCCTGCTCGCCCTTGGCGGGGTCGGCCTTATTGAGCGCGAGAATGAATTCGGCGCCCTCGTCGGTCGCCTTCTCTTCTTTGCCGTGTCCCTCGTCTTCGGTCCCGGCAACCTCGAAGCCGGGTTTTTCCGGCGGATGCTCTTGGTAAGCGATGTCGATAATCGTTCTCGTGCCAAAGAACAAAAGCAGTGCCACAAGCACCGCCATGGCGATTTTGTTGAGGTAGTAGTACTTCATGGATCGGTGTCCCCCCAGCAGGCAGAGGCTACTTCTTCGTAGCTCTTGCGGCGCGGCGAGAGACTATAAGGGCTAGCGGGCTGTTGCAACTCGCAGAATTGCCGCGGAGTCTGACCCTGGTCATGGAATTCTTCCCGATCTAACCTACGGAAAATCATGCCGAAATCAATGATCGTCATCCCCGCGCGCCTGGCCGCGACGCGTCTGCCGGACAAGCCGCTCGCCGAGATCGCGGGCGAACCCATGATCGTCCATGTGTGGCGCCGCGCCATGGAGGCGGACTGCGGGCCGGTCCTGGTGGCCACCGATTCGCAGGCGGTCCGGGATGCGGTGGCCAAGGCGGGCGGCGAGGCGGTCTTGACCCGTCCCGATCACGCGAGCGGCTCGGACCGGATCCATGAGGCGCTTCTCGAAACCGATCCCGCCCGGGACTTCGACACGATCGTCAACCTGCAAGGGGATCTGCCTACGCTCGACCCGGGTCTGGTGCGCGCCTGCGTGGCGGCGCTTCACGAGGGCGAGGCGGATATCGGCACCATTGCCGCGGAGATCGTCCGGGAGGAGGAACGCACGGACCCCAACGTGGTGAAGGTGGTGGGCTCGCCGTTGCCGCGGGGCGGCGTGCTCAATGCGCTCTATTTCACCCGCGCCACCGCCCCTTATGGAGAAGGCCCGCTCTATCACCATATCGGCCTCTACGCCTATCGCCGCGCTGCGCTGGAGCGCTTCGTCGGCTTGCCGCCGTCGCCGCTCGAGACCCGGGAGAAGCTCGAGCAGCTCCGGGCGCTCGAGGCGGGCTTCCGCATTCATGTCGGTCTCGTTGACACTGTCCCCCTCGGTGTCGATACTCCGGCCGACCTTGCGCGGGCGCGAGAAAGTCTTGAAGCCTCTTAAGATTATTGCCCGCCTTCCGACATCAGCGAACCATGGCCAGATCGCGCTTGAATAAGATCGCCTTTCAGGGCGAGCCCGGCGCCAACTCACACTTGGCCGCCCGCGATGCTTATCCGGACATGGAAGCGATGCCGTGCGCGACCTTCGAGGATGCGCTGGCCGCGGTGAAGACCGGCAAGGCGAAGCTCGCCATGATCCCCATCGAGAATTCGGTGGCCGGCCGTGTCGCCGACATCCACCATCTTCTGCCGCACTCGGGCCTCTACATCGTCGGCGAGCATTTCGAGCGCGTCCGGCACCAATTGCTGGCGCTGCCCCGCGCCAAGCTGAGCGGACTGAAGACCGTGCATAGCCACATCATGGCGCTCGGCCAGTGCCGCAAGGCGATCGCGGCCCTGAAGCTCAAGCCGGTGACGGAAGCCGATACGGCCGGTGCCGCGCGCACGTGCGCGAGTCGAACGATCCCACCCAAGCCGGCCATCGCCTCGAAGCTCGCGGCGGAGATCTACGGACTTCGCATCGCCAAGAAGGACATCGAGGACGCGGCCCACAACACCACGCGCTTCGTGGTGCTCGCCCCGAAGCCGGCGAGGACCAAGGCCGCCGACGGCCCCGTCGTCACCAGTTTCGTCTTCCGGGTGCGCAACGTGCCCGCCGCTCTCTACAAGGCACTGGGCGGTTTCGCGACCAACGGCGTCAACATGACCAAGCTGGAATCCTACCAGCTCGAAGGCTCGTTCAACGCCACCATGTTCTACGCCGATATCGAAGGCCACCCGGATGAGCGGCCCGTCCAGCTCGCCATGGAGGAGCTCGCCTTCTTCACCAGCGAAGTGAATGTGCTCGGCACCTATCCGGCGAGCCCGTTTCGCGCGGGCCTGAAGGCGTAGCGCCTTTAGGACTTGCGCATCTTCTTGGCGATGCGCTCCGCCTCGGCGGCGTCAGCCTGCGAAATGAAGGACTTGTTGCTCCAGCCGGGCCGCGACGAGGTGGGCTTGTACTCGCCGGGTTCGCATTTCGTCACGGGATGAGCGGCGATTTCCGCTGCGAGCCGTGCCTCTTCCTCTTCGCGCGTCTCGCCGACCAGGACGCGCTTCGTGGGCCTGCGTGCGAATTGAGGTCTCGTCTTCTTGTCTGAGTTCATTGAGTATCTCCGTTTGGAAGGCGAAAATGTCACCCGCGTGCATGGGGTCAAGCTTGGGCGCGTTTACCAGAAGCGGCCGCTCGCGCCCACGATTATCGTGATGAGGCCGAGCGAGAGGTTGATCGCAACGATGCGACGAATCTGGTCCAAATGTTTGGCCGCTTCCGGAAAATGTTTGGCGTCGACGGTGTCGGCGAAGCGGCGCCATGGTGCGAAGAACAGATGCGCGAACAGCGCCATCATCACGATGCCAATGCCCTGCATGACATGGATGGACAGGCGCGCGCCCGCGAATCCACCCAGATAGAGGAAAATCATGCCGTAGCCGCTGGCGAGCAGAACGATGATGCACGCCCACACCCACGGGAAAAAGCGGCCAAGCACCCCGCGCCACAATGTCAGCCGCGATTCGGGCGAAAGCGTTCCCGCCGCGGGGCGCAACGCCATATAGGCGAAGAACATGCCGCCGACCCACACGACGGCGGCGAGGATATGGAGCGCGATGAGGGGTGCCACGGAGGCGAAGCTAGCACGCGCGCGATCCGGGTAAACCAGCCTTTGCTCGAGAAGACGGCGAAAGTGAACGCCGCCCGCTTTTAGTTGCTCTCAGGGTTCTTCTCGGGACCCTTCTTGCCCTTGGCCTCAGGGGCGGGTCCCTGCGCGGTGCGCCCCGTGGACTTCGCGTTACCAGGCACCCCTTTTGCCTCCCGCTTCGCCGCCGGCGGAGTGTTCCGTTCCGGCGTCCTCGCCTCCCGCTTCTGGGGTGCGGGCTTCTTGGCTTCGGGCTTCGGGGCAGGCTTCTTCGCTTGAGGCTTTGGTTCGGGCTTTTTGGCTTCCGGCTTCGGGGCAGGCTTCTTGGCTTCCGGTTTCGGCGCGGGCTTCTTGGCTTCCGGTTTCGGAGCGGGCTTTTTGACCTCAGGTTTCTTTGCTTCAGGCTTTTTAGGCCCAGGCTTCGGCTCTTTCTTGGGCTCAGGCTTCGGCTCAGCCTTCTTGGCCTCGGGCTCCTTCGGCGCAGCCTTTTCGGCTTCCGGCTCTTTCGCCTCAGGCTTCTGCACCTCGGGCTCTTTCGCCTCAGGCTCCTTCTTTTCAGGCTCCCCCGAAGGGACGGGCTTTTCAGCCTCGGCCGGCTTTTCTTCCTTGAGAGGCGTCTCGTCCTTCGGTTCGGTGGGCTCCGGCGCTTTGCCGGCCGGTGCGGCGTTCTTCTTCCCAGGCTTGGCCGCCTTGTCTTTGCCGGCATCCTTGGGCGCGGACTTCTCGGCCTCGACCGGCTTCTGCTTCTTGCCCTTTTGCTCGGTCTCGGCGGCGGCCGGCTTCTCCTTGTCCCCAGGCTCGGTTTCGGCCGCGTCCGGCTCGGGCTCTGCGGGCTCAGCCTTCTTTTCGGGTGCAGGCGATCGGTTTCGGGCTCGGCGGTCTTAGGTGCCGCGTCTTTCTCCTCGGCCGGTTCCTTGGCCTCGGTGTCCGGCTTCACGTCGGACGCCTTCGGTGCGGCGACCTCATGGGCGGGCACCGGCTTCTCCTTGGCCTTGGCCTTATCCTTGGCAGGGGGCGGCGCGTCGGCGATCTCGCCTTCCGGCAAGACGCCTTCATTTTTCCCCTCGGCCTTGGCGGCGGCCTTCGCCTTCCGGCCTTTGCCGCTCTTGCGCTCCTTGGCGGCCTCCTGGACCTCCTTCGGCGCGAGCTGATCCTCGGTCGTCGCCTCGCCTTCGGCTTGCGCCTTGGTCTCGCTCGCCTTGGCGACCTCCTCCACGTCCTTCGGCTCGGGCGGGGCCTTGGTGTCGGGCGCTTCGTCCGCTTCCGGTTCGTAGACCTCCAGCGTGTCGTCTTCGACCTTGCCCGCGGCTTCGGCGTTGTCGGTGCGCGCGATGCGCCGCTTCACGACCTTCTTCTTGGTCTTCTGCTCGACGTAGTTGACGTTGACCACGTTGTTCACGACCGTCTTGTTGACGATCGTCGTGTGGCCGACGGGACGCGTGCGCTCGAAGTCCCGACGGCGGCGATCGCGGTCGTCACGTAGTAGCGCGGCAGATCGTCGGAGAGGAAGTCGCGCGACGGCACCATCGACCAGTAATAGTCGGGCACATCGCCGAACGAGATATTGATGTTGAGCCCGCCGCCGTTGCGATCGTAACCGCGGTCATAGCCACGGTCGAGGAGGCGGCAGCGGGGCCCAGGCCAGATAGTCGTCCGACTGCCGCCATGACACCCAGGCCGGCGCCCACTGATTGCCGGGCGCAGAACCAGCCCACCCGGTCGGAAAAGCCCCAGCGGCCATAGTGATAGGTTGCCCAGCCGAACGGCTCGTTGGAAGCCCACGTCCAGCCGCGATCCGTGTAGACCCACCGGCCCCGCGTATAGGGGCGCCAGCCGCGGTCGACGTTCGCGGGAACCCACACATAGCGGCCCTGGATCCAGGTCCATGAGCCATGGGGCGACAGACGGTCGTAGAACACCCCGTCGTCGACCCAGCCGGCCTCGCGCGGGCGTGCCCAGCGGCCGCGGTTGCCGTAGAACGGCTCGTCGCGATAATAGGAATCCCAGTAGGCGTCGATGTTGAAGGTCACGCGCTGGTAGCCGAGATCGGGCGCATAGTCGCGCAGCAGGTAGTAGTCGCCCTCGGAATATCCGCTGAGATAAACCGCGCTCATCCAGCCGCGATAATTCTCGAACACGCTGTCGCACCAACTGTAGTCCGGCAGGCAGCCGAGAATGGTGATGGGCGCGTCTGCCGGAACCGTCAGAATCACCGGGTATTCGGTGCCGGGACCGGCGCGTAAATTGACGTCGGTGATGGGATAGCCGTTCGGCTCTTGCGCCGCTGCCGAAGTGGCGAAGCCCGCCCCGAGGATGAGACACGAAACGAAGATTCTAAGGGAACTCATAAAGCTCTGGCCTTCTTGCTGCTGTGCGTTGAAGGCCTAACGCGCGGTGATCGTGGAGAGTTCTATTGTGGCGGCGCGCGTCCTAACTTGGGCGAAGTCGTGGCTGCGGCGGCGGAGCGGGTTGCCAGGAGGCCCCCGTTCCCCGATATACTCTCCCAGGGAGGTTGGCAGCAGGCGCGTGCCTCGCCAACCGGGTCAGGTCCGGAAGGAAGCAGCCCTAACGAGCGTTTCGCGGGTTGTTCGTCCAGCCTCCCACCTTGCCTCCAGCGTCGAGTAGAGTGTGGCGGGGCCGCCTGTCGCTGCCCCGAGATCCTTCAAGCCGTGGCGTGAGTGCGACCCTCGATGGCCGAAGCCCAAGATCAAGCGAAGAGCGCGCCCGCAAGCCACGCGGCGCTTGCGCGCAAATACCGCCCGCGAGTCTTTGCCGAGCTGATCGGCCAGGACGCCATGGTGCGCACGCTGCGGAACGCCTTCTCTTCAGGCCGCATCGCTCAGGCTATATGCTCACCGGCGTGCGCGGCGTCGGCAAGACGACCACCGCCCGCCTCATCGCCCGCGCCTTGAACTACGAAGGCCCGAACGGCGAGGGCGCCACCCTCGATATCACCGAGGAGGGTGTGCATTGCCGCGCCATCCTGGAGAGCCGCCATCTCGACGTGGTGGAGATGGACGCCGCCTCCCACACCGGCATCGACGATGTGCGCGATCTCATCGATAGCGCCCACTACAAGCCGAATTCCGCCCGCTACAAGGTCTACATCATCGACGAGGTGCACATGCTGTCGAAGCAGGCCTTCAACGGCCTGCTCAAGACGTTGGAAGAGCCGCCGGAGCATGTGAAATTCATCTTCGCCACCACCGAGGCGCGCAAGGTTCCGGTCACGGTGCTGTCGCGCTGCCAGCGCTTCGACCTCAAGCGCATCGAGATCGAGGCGCTGATCGAGCATCTCGCCCGCATCTCAAAGGAAGAAGGCGCCGAGGCCGATCCCGCGGCGCTGGCGCTGATCGCCCGCGCGGCCGAAGGCTCCGTGCGCGACGCGCTCTCCATCCTCGACCGCGCCATCGCTTTCGGCGAAGGCAAGATCGCGGCGGACACGTTGCGCGATCTTCTCGGGCTTGCCGACCGTGCCCGCATCTTCGATCTGCTCGAGACGGTGCTCAAGG
>NZ_LPWD01000102.1 GCF_001723295.1 Methyloceanibacter marginalis | reverse complement strand
CTTTCGTTGCTCAGATCGACGCGTCCGCCGCGCCGCTCTCCACCAGCGCGAGCGCCTGAAGCGATTTGACCGCGGAGCGCGGATAGTTTGGCGTCTCCACATCGCCGAGCGCCAGCACAAGACGTCCCCGCGTGTCGGCGATGGCGATGGCGCCCCTATGGCTACTTTCACTGCGGTCCCCGCGGAGGACATCGACGAGGACCGGATTGGCGGATTTGGATGCCATGAAGCTAGCCGCGTCCGCGCTCGGGCTTCGCGCGCGCCGACACGAGCTCCGTGGGCACGCCCGCCGCATGCTTCGACGTGCGGATCACGAGCGTGGTCTTCACGCTTTCCACATTGGGCGCTGCGGTCAGCTCGTGAATGATGAACTCCTGGAACGCGCTCAGATCCGGCGCCACGCAGCGCAGGAGAAAGTCGATCTCGCCGGAGAGCATGTAGCAGTCGCGCACGATCGCGCAGGCCGCGACCCGCTCCTCGAAGGCGATCAGGTCCGCTTCCGCCTGGCTGTGCAGCTTGATCATGGCGAAAGCCGAAACGTCGAAGCCGAGCGCCTTGTCGTCGAGGATGGCGGTGAAGCCCTCGATGATGCCGCCTTCCTCCAGCGCCCGGACCCGGCGCAAGCAAGGCGGCGCCGAAATGCCGACCTTGCGGGCCAACTCGATATTGGTGATGCGCCCGTCGGCCTGGAGCTCGCGCAGGATCAGCCAGTCCGTGGCATCGAGGCGGGCGGCGCGCATAAGGTTCCCATGCTCCCTGGACGATTGCAGGCGCATCGCGTTAGAAGGCGCGAGAGCGAGCCTGTGGGTTTGAATATTTCGCTGTCGCGCAACTTTACGTCCTCCCGGAAAAAGAATCGAAAAGAAATTGAGCGTTTTCCATTCCGGAAATTTTAGTGCCCCCGATGCCGCGCGTGCCGGGGTGGCGGAGGGCGCGGCGGCGCTGATCGCCGAGAGCCGCAAAGCCCGCGCCGAAAAGACCTGGATCGTCACCGACGGGTCCGTCGGCATGGAGGCCCAAGGCATCGCCGTGGCCGAGGCCGTCGGCCTTCCCTTCACCCTCAAACGGGTACGACCCAAGGGGGCGATGCGGCTCGTACCGGCCCCGTTCCAGATTCTGCTGCCGCCGAAGGCGCTGTTGCGCGCCACGGCGTCGAGCGACGCGCTGGAGCCGCCCTGGCCGCGGCTGGTCATCTCCATCGGCCGACGCAGCGTACCCATGGCGCTGGCCATCAAACGCCTGTCAGGCGCCTACGCGCTGCATATTCAGAACCCCAAAGTGCCCGCGCGCCTGTTCGATCTCGTAGCCGCGCCCGCCCACGACAATTTCGAGGGGCCGAACGTCGTCACCACGTTCGGCGCCGTACATGGCGTGACGCCGGAGCGCCTGGCGGACGCGGGGAACCAGTTCGCGCCGCGCATCGCCGAGTTGCCGCATCCGCGCATCGCCGTGCTGCTCGGGGGCGAGAGCCAGGCCTTCAGCTTTCCGCCCGAGACCGCCACCGGCTTCGGCGCCAAGCTCGCGATCCTGGCGCGCGAGAGCGGCGGCTCGCTTCTGATCACGCCGTCGAGGCGTACGCGCACCGACACGCTCGAAGCGCTTGCGCAAGCCGTCGCCGGCGTCCCGCACTTCGTCTGGGACAGCAAAGGCGACAATCCCTATTTCGCCTTCCTGTCGCTCGCCGACGCCATCGTCGTCACCGAGGACTCCGTCAACATGGTCACCGAGGCGGCAGGCACCGGAAAGCCGGTCTATGTCCAGGCCCTGCCGGGGCGCTCGACGCGGCTCTCCCGCTTCCACGCACTGATGCGCGAGCGCGGCGCCACGCGGCCCTTCGAGGGACGCCTGGAATCATGGCGTTATGTGCCGATCAACGATACCGAGGTCGTGGCGTCACATATCCGCAAGGCGCTCGGCCTTGAAAGCAAAGCCTAAAACACGGTCATCCCCAGACGGGTTGCGCGCGGGCGCGGGCATGCTTACCTCTCCCCTCCCGCTCCAAATCGAGAGGCATGTTTCATGGGTTCCCGCCACGAGAAGGTGATCATCATCGGCTCCGGCCCAGCCGGCTACACGGCCGGCATCTACGCCGCCCGCGCCATGCTGAAGCCGGTCCTGATCGAGGGCATTCAGCCCGGCGGCCAGATGACCATCACCACCGATGTGGAGAATTATCCCGGCTTCGCGACGTGATCCAGGGCCCCTGCTCATGGAGCAGAT
>NZ_LPWD01000101.1 GCF_001723295.1 Methyloceanibacter marginalis | reverse complement strand
AGTCCGGGCATTGACGGCGGTTACTGGATATTCTTGGCGAACCACTCCGCGATCGCGTCGCGGCCGTTCTGGTCGAGCAGCAGATGCAGCTTAGTGCGGCGGAGCAGGAAGTCCTCCGCCGTCATGGCGTCCTCGACCTCGGCGGCATGCTCGAGCTCGGCGCGGAATACGCCCGGGGCGACGGCCTCGGCGGCGGCGGCGTTCGCATCGAGACGCGCGAACACATCGTCGATCCTGTCGCCATAGGTGAGCGCCCAGCGCTGGCGCGTGTCGGGCGGGACGCTCGCCGGGCCTTTTTCGGCATGGGCGAGAAGGGTCGGCCGGGGCATGCCGCCGCCGTATAGAGGCACGTTCTTGGTCCAGGCACCGCTCGTCTCCAAGCCGAACGGGCCGAGCATCAACAGCGCATCCTCGGCGAGCGCGCGGTGGGTGGTGAGCTTGCCGCCATAGATGGTCAGGAACCCGCCATTGCCTTGGGCGCAGGCCGCGAGCGAAGGGCTGCGGCTGATGCGGCTCGGCTTCGTTTCGGTGCCGCCATGAAGCGCGCGCACGCCGGACCAGGTAAAGACGATGTCCCTTTCGGTGACCGTTCTGCCGGGATTGGCGAAATAGCGGTTATAGGCATGAACTAGATAGGACTTCTCCTCGAACGAGCAGTGCGCCGTGCCGGGATCACCCTCATGGGGTACGTCGGTGGTGCCGACGACGAGGAAGCGGCCATCCAGCCACGGCATGACGAAGACGATGCGCTCGCCCTCGTCTTGCAGGGTGTAAGCGTCGAGCGCCGGCGGGTCCGGCATGGGCAGCACGATGTGACTACCGCGCACAAGCTCCAGATGCTGCGGCTCGGGCGCGGCGGAGGTCAGGCGATCGACCTGGGCCACGAAAGGACCGGCGGCGTTGATGACGAAGCGCGCCTCGACACTGCGCTTCCGGCCGCGCTCATCGAGCTCGACGGCATAGCCGTTCTCCAGAGGCGTGATCGCGGTCACGGCGCGGCGGTTGAGAATGTCGGCGCCTCGGGTGCGCGCATCGAGGGCCACGCTCAAGGTGAGCCGCGCATCGTCGGCCCGGCAGTCATGATAATGCAGCACCGCGCTCAAATTCTCCTGGCGGAGCCGGGGCAGGGCGGCCGCTTCGGTACGGGGGAGCCGGCCGCTCGCAGGCAGGCCGTCGCCGCGTGAGAACAGGTCGTAGAGGCCAAGCCCGGCGCGGAGCGACCACGGGCTCCGCTTCTGCCAGCGATAGACCGGCAGGAGGAATCTGAGCGGGGTGACAAGATGGGGTGCCGTCTTGAGGAGCTCGGCGCGCTCGGTGAGGGACTCGCGGACGAGACCCAGCTCGCCTTGCTCCAAATAGCGCAAGCCGCCGTGGATGAGCTTGGAGGAGGCGGAGGAGGTGGCGCAGGCATAGTCGCCTTTCTCGGCAAGCAGCACCTTCAGCCCGCGTCCGGCGGCATCACGGGCGACGGCCGCGCCATGAATGCCGCCGCCAACGACGAGAATGTCGAACGTTTCCGCAGTCACCCGCGTTAATGTCCCCGTGGTCGGCGCCGCGTCGCGGCGAAGAGGGTTAAGGACGGCGCAAGCCTGTTAAGGCAAGGCCATTAAAGGATCGTGGCGTGTTGTCGCCACGTTTCAATACTCTACTATCATCTCCACGGACAAACGCTCACCCCGGAAGGACCCATGGCCGATATCGTCATTATCAATCCGCGTTTCGACATCTCTTTCTGGGGGTTGGAGCATTGCATGCCGCTGTTCGGCAAGCGGGCCAATTTGCCGGTTTCCTGCCTTGCGCTGCTCGCGGCCCTGGTGCCCGACCATCACGAGGTGACGCTGGTCGATGAGAATGTGGAGGACATCGACTTTGATCGTCTCGGCCGCGCCGACCTGGTCTGCCTGACGGGCATGAGCATCCAGGGGCGGCGCCTCATGGAAATCCTCGACGAGGTCAAGGCGCGCGGCGTGCCGGTGGTCGTCGGCGGGCCGATGGCGACGGTCGAGCCGGAATCTTTGGAAGGGGCCGCCGACGTCATCTTTGTCGGCGAAGCGGACGAGACTTGGCCGCAGTTCCTGGCCGAATGGGAGCAGGGCACGCACAAGACCCGCTATGCGCAGAAAGACAAGAGCGACATGGCGACCTTGCCCTTGCCGCGCGTTGATCTGCTCAAGGCCGATCGCTACATGTTCGGCAGTCTGCAGATCTCCCGCGGCTGCCCGTTCACCTGCGAGTTTTGCGACATCATCGTCACGTTCGGGCGGCGCCCGCGCCTCAAGACAAGCGAGATGGTCATCGCCGAGCTCGAAGCGTTCGAGCGCGCCGGGCTGAAGATCATCTTCGTGGTGGACGACAATCTGATCGGCAACAAGAAGGCGATCAAAGAGGTCCTGCGCGACATCATCGCCTGGCAGCAGGAGCGCGCTTATCCGCTCACCCTGTTCACCGAGGCCTCACTCGACCTGGCCGAGGATGAAGAGCTTATGCAGCTGATGGGGCTCGCCAACTTCCAGAGCGTGTTTATCGGCATCGAGACGCCGAACGAGGATTCCCTGAAAGAGACCAAGAAGCTCCAGAACGTGCGGCCGAACGCCGGCTCGTTGCTGGAGCGCGTGCACCGCATCCAGGATCACGGTCTCGACGTGTGGTGCGGCATGATCGTCGGCTTCGACCATGACGATCCTTCGATCTTCGACGTCATGCCGAAATTTCTGGTAGACGCGCGAATTTCTGCGGCGCTGATCGGCCTCTTGCACGCGATCCCGACCACCCCGCTTTACGACCGGCTCAAGGAGGCGGGGCGCCTGAACGATCCCGACGCGTCCGACCTTTATGGCACCAATGTCGTGCCGCTCGGCATGTCGAGCGAGACGCTGCGCGACGGCTTCATCCAGGTGATGCAGGACTGCTATGCGGCGGACGCTTATTTCAAGCGCCTCGACACGCAGTTCTTCGACAACAATTTCAAGTTCGTCATGCACCAGCTTCCCTATTGGAAAGGCCAGCGCCTGGCCTGGATGAAGCGGTGCGTGTTGAATTATGTGCGGTTCGGCGCGGTGGCGGCGCGGCTGCTATCCGTGGTCAAGGACGATGCATTGCGGGCGCGCTACAAGCAGCAGCTGACGCGCGTGGTGCGCCGGCGCTGGCGGGAGCCGCATATCCTGTTCGTCTACACGATCAAGGTGGCGATGCATTATCACTACTCGGCGCTCGCCCACGCGCTCGCCCAGGTCGACGAGAAGACCGGCGCCATGCCCGACGCGGGACGCTCATTCTCCCGGGCGAAGCGCCGGTGGAGACCGCCGTCGCCGCTTAGGCGACGCCGGCGCGCAGCAGGTCGTGAATGTGGATGATGCCCACGGGCCGTCCGTTCTCGACCACGAACAGCGCGGTGATGGCGGACGCGTTGATGATCTCGAGCGCGGCGCTCGCCATCAGATCGGGCGTCACGGTTTTCGGGCCCGGCGTCATGATCTCGCCGGCGCGCCGGTCGAGCAGCCCGTTGCCCATATGACGGCGCAAGTCGCCGTCGGTGATGATGCCTAGCAGCGCTCCGTTGCCGTCCACGACGCCGAGACAGCCGAGCGCCTTCTCGGTCATGACCACGATCGCCTCGGACATGACGGTCTCGGCCGGCGTCAGCGGCAGGCTTTCGCCGTGATGCATGAGGTCGCTGACGAATTTCAGCTTCGCGCCAAGCTGGCCGCCCGGATGCAGCACGCCGAGTCGAGGGCGGTGAAGCCCTTGCTCTCCAGAAGCGCGATGGCGATGCAATCGCCGAGCGCCAATTGCATGACGGTAGAGGTGGTCGGCGCGAGCCCGTGGGGGCAGGCCTCCTTGGCGTGCGGCAAGGTGAGCACGACTTCCGCGGCCTGCGCCAGGGTGGAGTCCGGGTTCGAAGTCACGGCGATCAGCGGCACGGCGAAGCGGCGCGAATAGGACAGGATATTGCCGAGCTCCACGGTCTCGCCCGACCAGGAGAAGGCGAGGATGGCATCGTCTTGGGTGATCATGCCGAGGTCGCCGTGGCTCGCCTCGCTTGGATGCACGAAATAGGCGGGCGTGCCGGTGGAGGACAAGGTGGCGGCCACCTTCAAGCCCACATGACCGCTCTTGCCCATGCCGGTGACGATGACGCGGCCGCGGCGGCCGC
>NZ_LPWD01000100.1 GCF_001723295.1 Methyloceanibacter marginalis | reverse complement strand
TGACCTCGCCACGCCCCGTGAGTCGTCGCGCACCACGGCTCCCCGGCCCGGTGCGCCGGGGGAGGCATCCGGCGCCGCGCCTTGCGCGCTCACTTGGCTGCCGAATCCGAGCAGAAACGCCAGCGTCAGGCCGAGCGTCGCGAGCGTGCGGCGCCTTGGGCCGTGTGAGTCGGATCTGGGCGTGAGGGCCATGGGCATCAGAAGGACCGGCGAGCGCGCCTTTGCAAGTGCGAATACGAGTCCGCACTACTAGATCGCGACCCGGGTCCTTGTGAAGCGGCGATGTGCGGCATGGAAAACGGCCATCGCCGAGTAATGGGGCCAAATTTCGGCGGGATCTTCTGACCGAAATCTGCCACGGTCCGGAAAGTGCCGTGGTAAGGGCTTGAAACTCAACGTCAAGCGTGCATTTGCCGCACGGGCAAACTGAATCATGAGTGTTGCCAATCTATATCCTTTATGATTTTAAAAACACAAAAGAACTCCAGCTACATCGCTGATGCGGGCTGGCAGAAAGAACGGATCAGCGGGGGCGACGCCTAAATTCTGCGCCTATAGTATTTGCGCCGCCCTTGCGAGAAGCGGTGTGGGCGAGGTTGCCCATGCCCAACGAAAATCGCGCTGCCCCTCACTTCTGGGAGGGCCGGCCCGGGAGCAGGCTTTAGGAGTGAAGGGATGGCGATCTTCCATCGTGCATTGACGGTTCTTGCTGCGCTTGTCGGCCTCGCCGCGAGCGGTTCTGCCTTCGCCGGCATGGGGCAGCCGTCCCCATGGCAGTTGGGCTTCCAAGGGGCGACGCCCGTCATGGAGCAGATCACCGACTTCCACACCTACGTCACCATCATCATCACCCTCATCGCGCTCTTCGTTCTGGCGCTGATGATTTACGTGATGGTGCGCTTCAATGAGCGCCGCAATCCCGACCCGTCCCGGACCTCGCACAACACCCCGCTAGAGGTTGCCTGGACGGTGATCCCGATTCTCATTCTCGTCGCCATCGCCATTCCGTCGTTCCGGCTGCTGTTCGCCCAATACGACTTCCCGAAGCCCGATGTGACCATCACCGCGACCGGCAGCCAGTGGTACTGGAGCTACGAGTATCCGGATGAAGACATCCGCTTCGATTCGATCATGGTGCCGGAGGCCAATCTCAAACCCGGCCAGCCGCGTCTCCTCAGCGTGGACCGCGAAGTGGTCGTGCCCGTCGGCGCCAACGTCGTCGTCGGCCTGAAATCCAACGATGTAATTCACGACTGGGCCGTACCGTCCTTCGGCGTCAAGCTCGACGCCGTGCCGGGACGCCTTCAGCAGACATGGTTCCGCGCCGAGAAGGAAGGCTGGTACTACGGCCAGTGCTCGGAGTTGTGCGGCCGCAATCACGCCTTCATGCCGATTGCCGTTCGTGTCGTCTCCCAAGACGAGTACGATGCTTGGCTCGCCGAGAATAAGACGGCCGCAATCGATACGGAAGGCAAGGTGGCGGCCACGCAAGACTAAGCGGCGGCCGACCAATCGACAGGCGGTCTAGGACGACCGAGAGCGCAAGAAGACAAGGACGATAAGGGAAGACAGTCATGGCTCACAACGCCCAGGCAGAAGCCGCTCATCACGATCACGACGATCATCCATATGGCGTGGGTCGCTGGCTGTTCTCCACCAACCACAAGGACATCGGCACGATGTACCTTGTCTTGGCCATCATCGGAGGCATCGTCGGCGGTCTGCTGTCGATGGGCATGCGCGCCGAGCTCATGGAGCCGGGCATGCAGATCTTCGGCAATCCCGAGCTGTTCAACGTTTTCGTCACCGCGCACGGCCTCATCATGGTGTTCTTCATGGTGATGCCGGCAACCATGGGCGGCTTCGGCAACTGGATGATGCCGCTCATGATCGGCGCGCCCGACATGGCCTTCCCGCGCATGAACAACATCTCGTTCTGGCTGCTGGCCATGGCCTTCGTGCTGCTCGTCCTGTCGCTGTTCATGCCCGGTGCTCCGGTTTCGACCGGCGTCGGCGGCGGCTGGACCATTTACGCGCCGCTGAGCACCTCGGGCACGCCCGGTATCGCCATGGACTTCGCCATTCTGGCAATCCATCTGGCCGGTGCTTCCTCGATCCTCGGCGCCATCAACTTCATCACGACCATCTTCAACATGCGCGCACCCGGCATGACCCTGCACAAGATGCCGCTCTTCGTGTGGTCGGTTCTGGTGACGGCCTTCCTGCTGCTGCTGTCGCTCCCGGTGCTGGCCGGCGCCATAACCATGCTGCTGACCGACCGCAACTTCGGCACGGCGTTCTTCGATTCCGCTCATGGCGGCGATCCGCTGCTGTGGCAGCATCTATTCTGGTTCTTCGGCCACCCGGAAGTGTACATCCTCATTCTTCCGGGCTTCGGCATCGTCAGCCAGATCGTGGCGACCTTCTCCCGCAAGCCGGTGTTCGGCTATCTCGGCATGGCGTACGCCATGGTCGCCATCGGCGTGATCGGCTTCGTCGTCTGGGCGCATCACATGTACGCCGCGGGCCTCGACGTGAACACGCAAGCATATTTCGTGTTCGCCACCATGGTCATCGCCGTACCCACGGGCGTGAAGATCTTCTCGTGGATCGCGACCATGTGGGGCGGCTCGCTGTCGTTCAAGACGCCCATGCTCTGGGCGCTCGGCTTCATCTTCTTATTCACCATCGGCGGCGTCACCGGCGTGGTGCTGTCGAATGCCGGCGTCGACCGCTCGTACCACGACACCTATTATGTGGTGGCCCATTTCCACTACGTGTTGTCGCTTGGTGCGGTCTTCTCGCTCTTCGCCGGCTGGTATTACTGGTCGCCGAAGATGACGGGCTACATGTACTCCGAGGCGATCGGCAAGCTTCACTTCTGGCTGATGTTCATCGGCGCGAATCTCGCCTTCTTCCCGCAGCACTTCCTCGGTGCCGCCGGCATGCCGCGCCGTTACGCGGACTATCCGGATGCCTATGCGGGCTGGAACTTTGTCTCCTCGATCGGCGCCTATATCGCGTTCGCTGGCTTCCTGGTGTTCCTCTACGGAATCATTGCTCAGTTCGCGCGCAAGCAGAAGGCCGCCGACAATCCTTGGGGGCCGGGCGCCACGACGCTCGAATGGACGCTGCCTTCGCCGCCGCCGTTCCACACCTTCAATACGCTGCCGCGCATCAAGTGAGCGTGCAGCGAATCGAGAGGCGCTTGAGTGAGTAGTTCGATGTCCGACGCCGCCATCCAAGCGATTCCAGGCAAACTCGACATCGCCCCCGGGGGCGATGTCGCCGATTATGCCGCGCTGCTCAAGCCGCGGGTCATGTTCCTCGTGGTGTTTACCGCGCTGGTCGGCCTGGTCGCCGCACCCGGCACCATGCATCCGGTGCTGGCCGTTGCGGCGCTCGCCTGCATCG
>NZ_LPWD01000099.1 GCF_001723295.1 Methyloceanibacter marginalis | reverse complement strand
TTGGGGATATCGAGCAGCGGCCGCAGCAGGGTGAGCCCTGCCCAAGACCCTTCTTGCGGGATGGCCGCAAGCCCATCGAGCCCGCTGCCGCGCTTGAGACGCATCAAGAAGGTCTCCGCTTGATCATCCAAATGATGGGCGGTGACCAAAGCCTGAATGTGATGGGCCGTGCAGTAGGCCGCCATCAGGTCGTAGCGCGCCTCCCGCGCCCGTGCCTGCACTCGCGCATCCACCCCGCCGTGCGTCCAAGTGAGGATCGCATGCGGCACGTTATACGCTTTCGCCGCCCGGCCGACCGTCTCGGCCTCGGCGCGGGAGCCGGCGCGCAAGCCGTGATCGACAGTCAGGACGAAGAGCGCAGGCCCGCCATGCCTGTCGCGCCATTTTGCGGCGAGATGCATCAGCGCGAGACTGTCTGGGCCGCCGGAGACGGCGAGCGCGACGCGCGGAAAGCGCGCCAGCGGAACAAGGAGATTTTCCGCCTCTTCTGGTGAGACCGCTTCGGCGTGCATCCGGGCACTCGGCTCCTATCGGGCGACAGGTGTGTTTCGCCCACAAAGCGCCATGGGGCAAGGCCCCGCAGCAAGGCTCGCGGGTCAGCGCGGGGCGGTGGATGCGCTCAACACCGTCTGCGCGCGGCGGTTCTGCGCGCGGCAGGAGAGCGCGGTGCAGTCCGCGACCAGCCGCTCCTTGCCGTAGGAGACCGTGTGGACGCGGTCGACCCGCAAGCCGTTTTGCTTGAGGAACGTCTCAACGGCGGTCGCCCGCTGCGCGCCAAGGGTCAGATTATGCTGGCGCGTGCCCCACTCATCCGCGTGTCCCTCGATGGTCACGCGATATCCCGGGTGCCGGTTCAGCCAGCGCACCTGCTTGCGCAACGTCGCCTGAGCCGTAGGCGACAGGGTCGTGCTATCGCCGGCGAAATAGACCACATCGCCCGCATTGGCCGCGAAACCCTCGACGCCTCCGGGCGTTGCCGCCGCGGCAGCCCCTAATTCGTACTCCTTGGGCGGTCCCACCTGCCCCGAGCAGGCGGCAAGCGCCAAGGCAAAAGCAAGCACGCCCGCGAGCGTGCCGGCGCGGCCAAAACCACCGCGGAGACGCATGACTGGTAACTCCCGCCTAGCCTTAATTTTCCAAGAATCGTAGGAGCCAGCCGTTAACGCGGGCTTAGCCCGGCTCGGACCTGCGAAAAATTTGAGATCGAGGTGAGAAAATGGGGAGAACTGGGTGGCTAAGCGGTGCTCGGCACCGTCGGCCGGGGGATCGACGCCTCAAACGGCGATCGGCGCCCAAGACTCAATCTGGCTCAATCTGGAGCCAAGACGAGGAAAAGGATGCCCGGAACGCCGCCGCTTAAGCTTCGGCGTTCCGGCATCCATAATCCCGTTGGTTTGGAGACCCGGAGGTCCCCGGCAACGCTGCTAGCCGAGCTTCAGCGGCTCAACCACAACGGCCTTCTCGTGATGGCCGAAGCAGCCACCAAGAGAAACGGCGGCGGCCACGAGCATGGTGGCGGCGATAACGCCCTTCAAACCCTGCATGGTCTTCTCTCCTTTGGTTAAAACGGCAATAGCCGTCTTTGCATGTACCGGCGCGGCGCAATCAGATCAAGGTGGGACGCGTGTCCTGGGACCGTTTTCCCGGGCGATGATGCGAAAATGCCACGCCGAATCTCATCCTCCAGCCCCTCAAGCTATCCCCCAGAGAGACGCCGATCAAGGTGTGGTTAACGACGTTGGGGCACCCGGATTAAGAAAGGGTAACTGGGTGTTGCAAATTCGCCGCAACCACGACGCGCAGGGCCACAACCGGCTGAAAAATGGGCAAAACCGGCGGCAAACCGGCGGAATTCGCCCTCAAACACCGGCTTTCAAGCAGATCAAGGCTGAGCGATCTGGTCGGTGAGAAGGGTGACCGGGAGGCCCGCCTCCTTGATGCGGACCAGCACCCTGGCGACGTCGCCATAGGAGGTCGCGGCGTCCCCCCGGACCCAGACCTGGCCGGTCCCGAAGGTCTCGCTGATGGCCGTGAGCTTCGGCACTAACTCCTCGAACTCGATCTCGGAGTCCTGGAGGAAGATCTTGCCGTCCGCATCCACGGTGATGCTGAGCGCCTTCTCCACCGGAGCCACCGCGCCGGCCTCGGTCTGGGGCAATGGCCACCTCGGGCAGATTGGCGTCCTGGCCGATATCCACGCCCACGGTGAGAAGCGGCGCCGTGACCATGAAGATGATGAGCAGCACCAGCATCACGTCCACCATGGGCGTGACGTTGATCTCGCTCATGGGCACCCGGTAGCCGCGCCGCGCCCGGCGTTTGGAAAGGGCGCCGCCATAATGATAACCCGTAGCCATGGCGCTCCTCACATCGACTTGTCGATTTGGCGCGACAGGATCGCGGAGAACTCGTCGGCGAAGCCTTCCAGACGCGCCGCGTGCCTGCCGACTTCCGCGTTGAATTTATTGTAGAAAATCACGGCCGGAATGGCCGCGAGCAGGCCCAGCGCGGTCGCGAACAAGGCCTCGGCGATGCCCGGGGCCACCACCGCGAGACTGGTGTTCTTGGTCGTGGCGATGGCCTGAAAGCTCGTCATGATGCCCCAAACGGTGCCGAACAGGCCCACGAACGGCGCGGTGGAGCCGACCGTGGCCAGGAACGTCAGCCGCCGCTCGAGCCGCTCCACCTCGCGGGAGATGGTGACGTCCATGACCTTCTCGACCCGGAGCTGGACCCCCGGCATGGGCCGGGTCGCCGCTTCGCCGCTCTCCCGCTCGGTCGAGCGCTTCCATTCGCGCATCGCCGCTACGAACAGCGCCGCCATCCCGACGTTCCGGCGCTGGGCGAGCGCCTGGTAGAGCTCGTCGAGCGACTGGCCGGACCAGAAGACCTGCTCGAACTTGTCGGTCTCCTTACGGGCCTTGGCGAACAGGAATAATTTCTCGATGATGATGGCCCAGCTCCACACCGAGGCGGCAAGGAGCCCAACGATGACGAGCTGGACGACGATATGGGCGTTCTTGAACAGCTCCCAGATCGACAGATCGACGGCAACATCCGGATTCATTCACGGCCTCGTGGCATGCGCGTCCCTCGGCGGTTCGCGCAAACTGCTGGTAGTATCCCTCTTCGCTCCGATCAACACGCCTAATCGACGAATCGTTCAAGGGCGCCGCGCACCAATTGCCCCAGCCGTTGCGGCTTCCCCGACGAAGACACGAGCACCACGACCACCTTGGCGCGGACGATCAGGGTCTCTCCCCGCCGCACCTCTTGCAGGAGGGTGAGGCTCGCGCCGCCGATCTCCTCGCAGCGCGTCACGACCTCCAGCACGTCATCGAGTCGCGCAGGCCGAAGATAGTCGATCTCGATGCGCCGCACGACGAACACCGACGGCTCGCCCTGCTCCGGATTCGCCAGCGCCTGGTGATGGACGCCGAGCAGCCGGATGAAATCCGAGCGGCCGCGCTCGCAGAACTCAGAAAGTTGGCGTGATAGACGAGGCCGGCGAAATCCGTGTCCTCGAAATAGACGCGCACCGGCAAGACATGGGTGTCGCCCTCGATGCGTCCGGCAAGGTCTGGCCAGTTGCTCACTCTGCGTCGCCGCCGTTGAAGAGCGGGAACGTGGGCCGGCTGGGCCGGCGGCACGATCCCGAGATGGTCGAAAGCCAGTCGCGTCAGCACGCGGCCGCGCGGGGTGCGCGCGATGAAGCCTTGCTGCAGCAGATAAGGCTCGATGATTTCCTCGATGGCGTCGCGCGGCTCCGACAGACCGGCGGCGATGGTCTCGATGCCGACGGGCCCGCCGCCATAGTTCACGGCGATGAGCTTGAGGTAGCGGTGGTCGAGCGCATCGAGGCCGCGGGCGTCCACTTCGAGCTGAGACAGGGCGCTGTCGGCGAGCTTG
>NZ_LPWD01000098.1 GCF_001723295.1 Methyloceanibacter marginalis | reverse complement strand
GAGGAGGGCGCGCAAGGCGGCATCCCGCTGCGCCCGTGCGCCCGCCGACACGACACCGACCAGATGCTTGTCGCCGCGCTGCACCGAAGCGGTGAGGTTGAAGCCGCTGGCGCGTGTGTAGCCCGTCTTGATGCCGTCCGTTCCGCGGTAGCCGAACAGAAGCCGGTTGTGATTGCGGTATTTGCGACCCTTGTAGGTAAAGTACTGCGTCTTGAAGACGCCGTAATACTCCGGGTAGTCGCGCATGATGTGCATGGCGAGGATCGCCATGTCGCGGGCGGTGGTGAGCTGTTCGTCGTTGGGGAGGCCCGAGGCGTTGCGGAACGTCGTGTTCTTCATGCCGAGGTTGCGGGCCGTCTGGGTCATCACGCGCCCGAAATTTTCCTCGGTGCCCGCCAGGTTCTCGGCGATGACCGCCGCCGCGTCATTGGCGGATTTGGTCACCAGGGCCTTGATGGCATCGTCCACCTTGATGGTGGAGCCGGGCTTGAGGCCAAGCTTGGTCGGCGCCTGGGCGGCCGCGTGGGCCGTGACCTTGAGCTCGGTGTTGGGCGTGAGCTTGCCGCCCGCATGTAGGCGAACAGCACGTAGAGAGTCATGATCTTGGTGAGGGAGGCCGGCGAGCGCAGCACGTCGGCCGAGCTCGAATAGAGCACGTTGTTGGTGTTGGCATCGACGATGATGGCGGCCTTGATCCTGCTGTCGGCCACCGCCTCACTCACCGGCGCCAGCGCTGCCCCAAAGCTGAGCAGGAGCGCAATGGTGAGGCGACCAAAGCGGCGCATCGGCGCCCAAAAAATACGCTTACGAACTTCCACGAATACTGAAGGCTAGGCCTTCCCCCCCGTTTTGACAACCATCCCCCCGCGGGCCTGAGGCGCGCGCCCCCCGGCCTATCGTGTCGCTCGTGTCTAGCCGGTGGCGAGCGTCGAGGCCGGAAAGGGGAAGGCTAAATTTGGGCTATTGCCAAAGCGTTAAGCGGAGGGGAAGTAAGTTTTTGTGCAGTGCAAAATTTAAGGTTGACGTTTTTTTGTGCAACGCATATATATGTTTTCGCGTTCGCAGCAATCCCACATAACCAAGTTCGAAGAGGGCCCCATGCTCAAAGGTTTCGAAGAGTTTCAGAAAGTCGGCAAGGACGGCTTCGACGCTTACGTGCGCTCGTTTGGCGAGATGAACAAGGGCTTCCAGCTATTGCCGCTGAGATGACCGATTACTCCAAGAAGGCATTCGAGGACTCCACGCGTGTTTTCGAGCAGCTGGTTGGCTGCAAGTCGGTCGAGCAGGCCGTTGAGATCCAGTCTCAGTACGCCAAGAAGGCTTACGACACCTACATGGCCGAGATGTCCAAGATCGGCGAAATGTATGTCGGCCTGGCCAAGGATGCCTACAAGCCGGTCGAGGCTGCCATGACGAAGAAGGCATCGTAGCGCGAATCAAGCTCCATCTTCTCCTATCGGAAAAGGCCCGAGCTTCGCTCCGGGCCTTTTTTGTCGTCTGTTGCCGTTTTCCTGTCGGCAACCCCTCCTGTGTTAGGATGTGGCATCTAGCCGATTTGCCGCCCTTGGCGCGATCACGCTAGTATGAAGCAGGATGGTTTTTCGCAACGACAGGGCCCTCTCTTGGAAGTCGAGAGACGCGAGCCCACATAAAGGCTGACGATGGCGCGCAACGGCGACACGCGCCGGGACGACGACACCGGCACCCACATCATCACCAAGACGCGGTCGAAGACCAAGCGGCCGAGCCTCTACAAGGTGTTGCTGCTGAACGACGACTACACGCCGATGGATTTCGTCGTGTACGTTCTGGAGCGGTTTTTCAACAAGCCTCCCGAAGAGGCGACCCGTATCATGCTCCACGTGCATCAAAAGGGCGTGGGTATCTGCGGGGTCTACACTTACGAGGTCGCCGAGACTAAAGTAGCGCAGGTGACGAGCTTCGCCCGTCAGCACGAGCATCCGCTTCAGTGCACGATGGAGAAAGAGTAGGAATTCCGTGGCTTCGTTTTCGACCAGTCTTGAGCAGGGTTTGCGGCGGGCGCTTCAATATGCGAACGAGCGCAGCCATGAATATGCGACGCTCGAGCATTTGCTGCTGTCGTTGATCGACGATCGTGACGCGGCGGCGGTGATGCGCGCCTGCGACGTGGACCTCGATCTCCTGCGCGACAAGCTGACCGGTTATATCGACAACGAACTGTCGGGCCTGGTGCTCGACACCCACGGAGACGCCCAGCCGACGGCCGGCTTCCAGCGGGTGATCCACCGCGCGGTGGCCCATGTGCAGTCCAGCGGCCGCGAGGAGGTGACCGGGGCCAACGTGCTCGTCGCCATCTTCGCCGAGCGGGAGAGCCACGCGGCGTTCTTCCTGCAAGAGCAGCACATGACCCGCTTCGATGCGGTCAACTACATCAGCCACGGCATCGCCAAGCGCGGCGGCATGTCCGAGCCCCGGACCGTCCGCGGCGTGGACGACGACGCGGCGACGGTGGAGGGCGGCGAGGAGAAGAAGCGCGGCGCCGACGCCCTCGAAGTCTATTGCATCAACCTGAACCAGAAGGCGCGTGCGGGACGCATCGATCCCTTGATCGGGCGGGCGTCCGAGATCCAGCGCACCATCCAGGTGCTGTGCCGCCGCCAGAAGAACAACCCGCTCTTCGTGGGCGATCCCGGCGTGGGCAAGACGGCCATCGCCGAGGGTCTCGCGCGGCGCATCGTCATGGGCGACGTGCCCGACGTTCTCATGGACGCGACCATCTTCCAGCTCGACATGGGCGCGCTGCTGGCGGGCACCCGCTACCGCGGCGATTTCGAGGAGCGGCTGAAGGCCGTGATGCGCGAGATCGAGAACTTCCCGGGCGCGATCATGTTCATCGACGAGATCCACACGGTGATCGCGGCCGGCGCCACCTCGGGCGGCGCCATGGACGCCTCGAACCTGCTGAAGCCCGCGCTTCAGTCCGGCTCGCTGCGCTGTATCGGCTCGACCACCTACAAGGAATACCGGCAGCACTTCGAGAAGGACCGGGCGCTGGTGCGGCGGTTCCAGAAGATCGACGTGAACGAGCCGTCGGTGCCGGACACGATCGAGATCCTCAAAGGTCTGAAACCGTATTTCGAGGACTTCCACCGCATCCGCTACACGAACCAGGCGATCAAGTCGGCGGTGGAGCTGTCGGCGAAGTACATCCACGACCGCAAGCTGCCCGACAAGGCGATCGACGTAATCGACGAGACGGGCGCCTCGCAGATGCTGCTGCCCGAGCGCCAGCGGCGGAAGACGATCGGCGTCAAGGAGGTGGAGGTGACCATCGCCACCATGGCGCGGATTCCGCCCAAGACCATCTCCAAGACCGACGCCGAGGTGCTGCGGGCCATCGACGACGACCTGAAGCGCGTCGTGTTCGGCCAGGACAAGGCCATCGAGGCTTTAGGCGCCGCGATCAAGCTGTCGCGCGCCGGGCTCCGCGAGCCGGGCAAGCCGATCGGCAACTACATGTTCTCCGGCCCCACGGGCGTCGGCAAGACGGAGGTCGCCCGCCAGCTCGCCACGCTGCTCGGCGTGGAGCTGCTGCGCTTCGATATGAGCGAGTACATGGAGCGCCACACGGTCTCACGGCTGATCGGCGCGCCTCCCGGCTATGTGGGCTTCGATCAGGGCGGTCTTTTGACCGACGGCGTCGATCAGCATCCGCACTGCGTGCTGCTCTTGGACGAGATCGAGAAGGCGCATCCGGACCTGTTCAACATCCTGTTGCAGGTGATGGATCACGGCAAGCTGACCGACCATAACGGCAAGCATGTCGACTTCCAGAACGTGATCTTGATCATGACCACCAACGCGGGCGCGACCGACATGGCCAAGGCCGCCATCGGCTTCAACCGGTCCAAGCGCGAGGGCGACGACGAGGAGGCGATCAACCGCCTGTTCTCGCCGGAGTTCCGCAACCGGCTCGATGCGATCATTCCGTTCGGCGCGCTGCCGCCTGCGGTCATCTCGCAGGTGGTCGAGAAGTTCGTGTTCCAACTGGAGGCTCAGCTCGGCGACCGCAACATCACCATCGAGCTGACGCCGGAGGCCAATGAGTGGCTTGCCGAGAAGGGCTACGACGACAAGTTCGGCGCACGGCCGCTGGCGCGCGTGATCCAGGAATACATCAAGAAGCCGCTGGCCGAGGAGATCCTGTTCGGCGCGCTGAAGGATGGCGGCACGGTGCGCGTGCTGGTCGAGGAGAAGGACGGCGAGAAGGCGCTCGGCTTCGACTACATCAAGCCCGACGCGCCCATCAAGCCGCGCGATCCCGACGGCGGCGCCAAGAAGCCGCGGGCCAAGCGGGCGAAGAAGCCGCGCGGCGGCGCCAGGTCCGGGTCGAGCTCGGTGCCGAAAGTGCCGCTCGGCGAAAGCTAGACGCTTCGCGATCTCGTTGTGTTGAACGTGCAATGGCCGGGCTTGTCCCGGCCATTCGCTTTTTGGGTCAGAGAGAGGCCCGGATCTTCTCGGCCGTCATGGCGAGCGCGTCCGGCTCTGCCATGCCGGTTTCCTGAGGCCTCAGCGGCACGCCGTCCTTGATCGGCAGGATGTGGACGTGCAGGTGGAACACGGTCTGTCCCGCCGCCGCGCCGTTGAACTGCTGGATGAGCACGCCGTCGGCGCCGACCGCCGTCTTGATCTTCGGCGCGAGCGCCTGCACCACCGCCATGAGCTTGCCCAAGCCTTGCGGCGAGATGCCGAACAGGTCCGGCGCGCTTTCCTTGGTGATGACCAGGGTGTGGCCTTCGGTGCGCGGCATGATGTCGAGGAAGGCGAGGGTGTCGGCGTCCTCGTAGAGCTTGTGGCAGGGGACCTCGCCTTTCAGGATCTTGGCGAAGATGTTGTCCGGGTCATAGGCCGCCATGCGTGCCTCCTTCCGCGCGTCAGGCTGTTGGGCCGGTTATAGCGAAGCGGCGGACGCCTGATACCCGGCTTTCGCGCGCGGGCGAGCGGAACTTTGCCGGACGCCATCCATTGATTCCTATCAAGGCGGGGAAGGCGCCGCTATGCTCGTTAAGCTGCGGAACGGAAAAGACTTTCTTTAAATCCCAGCCCCTAAGGAGGAACCCCATGTCCATGCTGAAGGTGATCGAAGTCCTGGCCGAATCCGACAAGAGCTGGGAGGACGCCGCCCAGTACGCCGTCGATACGGCGAATAAGAGCGTGCGCAACGTCAAGTCGATCTACATCAAGAACCTCGAGGCCTCCGTCGAGAACGGCAAGATCAAGAAGTACCGCATCAACGGCAAAATCTCGTTCGTGCTCGACTAGGGCGGCGTCAGCTGCGGTCGCGGCGATAGGGCGACTCCTCGGTGAGGAGGGCCGCTTCGTGCGCGACGCGCGCCGTTCGCGCGCAAGATACTCGGCGACGGCGCGGGCCAAGCCCGATCGGCGATGTAGTGGGCGCTGTAGGTCTCCACGGGCAGGTAGCCGCGCGCAAGCTTGTGGCCGCCTTGGGCGCCGGCCTCGACCCATGCCAGCCGGTGCTGGATCGCATAATCGATCGCCTGGTAGTAGCAGACCTCGAAGTGCAGAAAATCCTGCGTCTCGGTGGCGCCCCAGTAGCGGCCATAGAGCGTGTCCGCACCGATGACGTTGAGCGCGCCGGCGATGTAGTCGCCATCGCGCTTAGCTAGCACGAGCAGCAATTGGTCGGCCATGGTCTGCCCAAGCAGGCTGAAGCATTCGCGCGTCAGATAGGGCGTGCCCCATTTGCGCGCGCCCGTATCCATGTAGAAGCGGAAGAACGCGTCCCAATGGGCCTCGGTGAGATCGCCGCCTGAGACCCATTCGATCTCGACGCCGTCTTCCAACGCCGCGCGGCGTTCTTTTCTGATGGTCTTGCGTTTGCGGGACGACAGCACGGCGAGAAAGTCGTCGAAGGTTTCGTAGTTTTCGTTCTTCCAATGGAACTGCTGGTCGGTGCGCTGCAGATAGCCGAGCTCGCCGGCGAGGAGCCACTCGTCACGGGCCATGAAGGTGATGTGCAGGGAGGACACGCCGAGCTCCCGGGTCAGCGTGTGGCCGGCGTTCAGCAGGATGGCTTGGCGTTCGAGCCGATCTGCGCCGCCGCGCACCAGAAGGCGCGGGCCGGGCACCGGCGTAAACGGCACGGCGGCCTGCAGCTTCGGGTAATAGCGCCCGCCGGCGCGCATATAGGCCTCGGCCCAGCCGTGATCGAACACGTATTCCCCTTGGCTGTGGCTCTTCAGATAGCAGGGCATGCAGGCGAGCAGACGGCCGTCGCCGTCCTCATAGAGAAGATGCTGGGGCAGCCAGCCGGTGTCGCGGCAGGCCGAGCCGCTGTCCTCCAGCGCTTTCAAAAACGCATGCGAAACGAATGGGTTGGATGGCCGCGTTGAGGCGGGTTCGAGGGCACCGTCCCCCGCCGCGCACGCATCCCAGTCCGCCGCGGGGATATCGGCGATGCGGCCCGCGACCCGCACCACGACGGACGGCGCGTCGGCACTCTCATCCCCGGACTGTCTCTCGATATCGCCCATGAGTCTTTAAGGCTCGATTCCTTCGAAGATCATCGCGTCGGCATAGCGCAGCGCACGTTCCCGCTCGGCGTCCGTGCGCACCGTCCAGGTCAGCAGCGGCAGCCCGCACACGGTCTTGGCGATCAGCGGGGCGGCCGCAGGCAGCGCCTGAATATCGTACGCGATGAAGTGGGGCCGTGCGAAGGCGGCTGTGAGGAGATGCCGCATGGCGAAACGCTGACGCCGCGAGAGGTCTTGCCAGTGGTCGCTCGCGAAACGTTCGGCCACGAGTCCGCGGGGCAGGTCGGGCGCCACGCGCCGGAACGCCGCGACGGAATAAGGATCGAAGGACATCACGGCGACGGGGCCGCTATAGCCGGCGAGTTGTTTGGCGATGTTCGCCTCGAACTTGCCGTCTTGCGTCCAAGTGCTCTTCACCTCCAGCAAGAGCGGCACGTAGCCGCCGACCCTCCCGAGCAGATCGGGAAGTGACAGAATCTTGTCGCTGCTTCCTTTCAGCGAGATCGCGCGCAAGCTTTCCACGTCGCGCGCCGACACCGGCCCGCTTTCGTGGGTGAGGCGGTCGAGCGTCGCGTCGTGGAACACGACCGGCATGTCGCCGGCGGCGCATTGCAGGTCGACCTCGACGGCGTAGCCCTTGCCCATGGCCGCTCTGATCGCGGAAGCGCTGTTCTCGATGACGCCGCGCGCGCGTCGTGGAGACCGCGATGAGCGATCGGCCGTTTCAGCCAGTAAAGCACGGCCATGAGGTGTCCCTTGTGCGGGAACTAGTCTATGGCAAAAACCGCATCGATCTCGACTGCGGCGTTAAGGGGCAGGCTCGCGCAGCCCACGGCGATACGCGTGTGGCGTCCCTTGTCGCCGAGGACTTCGACCATGAGGTCCGAGGCGCCGTTGATCACCTTGGGGTGATCGGCAAATCCGGCGCTCGCGCTCACAAAGCCATTGAGCCGCAGAAGCTGCACGATGCGGTCGAGGTCGCCGAGCGCCGCCTTGGCTTGGGCGAGAATGTTGAGGGCGCACAGCCTGGCCGCCTCCCGGCCTTGGTCCACCTCAACATCGCTGCCAAGCGTGCCGGTCACGGCGACGGCGCCATCCTTCATGGGCAATTGGCCCGAGATCAGCAGCCGACCGTTCATGTGGACGAAGGGAACGTAGGTGCCGATCGCCGCCTTGGCCTCCGGGAGAACGAGGTCGAGGGCTTTCAGCCGAGCCTCGATAGTGCCTGCCATGATGCCTCCATGTTGTGAAGTTACGGGGAGAGTTGAGCAAATCCCTTCATCCCGCAAGTCTGACAGAAGGATTTCGCCGGCAACGGGCCTCTTGTCGGGCCGGACCGTTGGTGCCAAGAATTGACCCCTGCCGACCGGGGCAGGGCGGGGAGACTGCGGAACGCATGACAAGCGGAAGAAGATATTTGCTGGCGATGGTGGCGTTTGGCGGGGCTTGCGCTCTTGCCTATCAGGCGCAGGCATTCCCCGCGGGCAAGCTGGCGCCCCATCGCGCCATCTATGAGATGACGCTTGAAGAGGCGCGGTCCGCTTCCGGCATTACCGGCATCGACGGACGCATGGTGTTCGAGTTCACCGGCTCGGCCTGCGACGGCTACTCGCTGAACATGCGCATGGTCACGCAGATGACCGACTCGCAAGGCCAGACCAATCTGACCGATCTCAGGTCCTCGACCTGGGAGCAGGGCGACGGCAAGAAATTCCGCTTTCAGTCCGCGCAATATCTGAATGAGAAGCTCGGTGACGTCACCATGGGACGCGCCGTGCGTGCGGCGCCCCAAGAGGCCGTCAAAGTCAAACTCAGCCAGCCCGCGCGGCGGAGCTCGATCTCTCAGGCCGCATTTTCTTTCCGACACAGCACAGCATCGCCCTGATCGAGAAGGCCCTCGAAGGCCAGAGCGTGTTCCAGGCCAGGATCTATGACGGGTCCGAGAAAGGGCGGAAAGTCTACGAGACGACCGCCTTTATCGGCTCGAAGGTGAAACCGGGCAGCGACACGGGCAAGCTCGAACCGGCCGCCAAGGAAAAGGAGCTCGGCGCGTTGCCGTCATGGCCGGTGTCGATCGGCTATTTCGAGCCGACCACGGGCGACCTCACGCCGAGCTATCAGATCGATTTCCGGCTTTACGAGAACGGCGTCAGCCGCGAACTGCTGATCGACTACGGCGATTTCTCGATCCACGGCACGCTCACGTCCTTGGAGTATCTCAAGGAGAAAGAGTGCAAGTGACGCTTGCGCTCGCCCGCTAGGCCCGGTTTGCCACGAATCCAGGCGAAAAAGCTTGGTTTTCCGCCCATTTTGCCGCTCCTCTAAAGAGTTTGGTTACAGGTTTGCGGCGACACTCCGCCGATCAAAGGGGGACGAAGCCACAATGTTTTGGAGGGTCAGATCGACTCCGGCTGCATGGTGCACTATGACCAGATCGCCAATCATGGCCGGACAGAATCGCCGGGGCCGATGCCAATGACCAAAACTGTGCTGATCGTCGAGGACAACGAGCTGAACATGAAGCTCTTCCACGACCTCCTTGATGCGCATGGCTATGAGACGCTGCAAACGCGCAACGGCGTGGAAGCCCTCCAGCTCGCCCGGGAGCATCATCCCGATCTCATTCTGATGGACATTCAGCTCCCCGAGGTGTCGGGCCTCGAAGTGACGAAATGGCTGAAAGAGGACGACCACTTGCGGGAAATTCCGGTTATCGCGGTGACGGCCTTCGCCATGAAAGGCGACGAGGAGCGCATCCGCGAGGGTGGCTGCGAAGCCTATATCTCGAAACCAATCTCGGTGACGATGTTCCTCGACACGGTCAAACAGTTCATTGGTGAGGCTCGGTAGGGGACATGACCGCGCGCGTCTCGTTGTCGACGATGTCGAGGCCAATGTTAAGCTGCTTGAGGCCCGGCTCAGCGCCGAGTATTTCGAGGTGCGCACCGCCCCTAACGGTCCCGATGCTTTGCAGATTTGTACCCGCGAGGGCACGGATGTCGTCCTGCTCGACGTGATGATGCCCGGCATGGACGGGTTCGAAGTTTGCCGGAAGCTCAAGTCCGAGCCGCGCACCCAGCATATTCCCGTCATCATGGTGACGGCACTCGATCAGCCCAGCGACCTGTTGCGGGGGCTGGAGGCAGGCGCGGACGATTTTCTGACGAAGCCGGTGGATGATCTCGCGCTCGTCACCCGCGTGAAGAACTTGGCGCGGCTCAAGCTTTTGACCGACGAGATGTTGATGCGCGCGTCCACCGAGGAACAGATGGGCGTCGCCACGGCCATGACCACGGGCCTCGAGCTGGCCGGCCGCGAAGGCCGCATTCTGCTGGTGGAGGATCGCGAGCGGGCGGCCGACCGCCTGGTCAAGGCGCTGGAGACGGAGCAGCATGTCACCTGCGAGCCCGATCCCGCGCGCGCGCTCGAGGCACCGGACGGCAATTACGACCTGCTGATCGTCAGCCTCAATCTGGAGAATGCGGACGGCTTGCGGCTCTGCTCCCAAGTGCGGTCGCTCGATCGCACGCGCCATCTGCCGATCATGATCGTGGTCGAGCCCGGCGAGGAGGCGCGCCTGCTGCGCGGCCTCGATATGGGCGTGAACGACTATATCGTCCGGCCGGTGGACGCGAACGAGTTGCTGGCGCGGGTGCGGACGCAGATCAAACGCAAGCGCTACACCGACTATTTGCGCACGCGGCTGGAGCAGACCGTGGAGATGGCAGTCCTGGACCCGCTCACGGCGCTTCACAATCGCCGCTATATGAGCAGCCACCTGAAGACCTTGTTCGAAGAGTCCGCGCATCGCGGCCGGCCGCTCTCGGTGCTGGTGCTGGATATCGATCACTTCAAGGCGATCAACGACACGCACGGGCACGATGCGGGCGATGCGGTGCTGCGCGAATCGGCGTGCGCCTCAAGCGCAATAATTCGCGGCATCGACCTTGCCTGCCGGCTCGGCGGCGAGGAGTTCGTCGTGGTGATGCCGGACACGGATATCGACAAGGCCTATCTGGTCGGCGAGCGGCTGCGGCGGTGCATCGCTGCGGCGCCATTCTTCGCCGGCGAGCGGCACGGATCGGTCGAGGTGACGGCGAGCGTCGGGGTGGCTTCGCTTGAGTTTGCGGACGACACGCCCGACCTCATTTTGAGGCGGGCGGATCAGGCGCTCTACTGTGCCAAGCGCGACGGGCGTAACCGCGTCGTCGCTGACGCCGCTTAAGCGGCCAATTCCCCAGCTCCTGAGGCCGCAGGGTCGGGCGCCGCGAATCACTTCTGCGCCCGAATGCCTCAGCCTATGGCCGGAAGGCCTTGAATCGGCTCGGTTCGCTTCTTGACCTTGTAACTGAGGCGTAGTGCTTAAGGCTTTACAATGCCTCGTGATTTGTCGTATTAAGCAAAATAGGACGATTGATTCCGTTCTTCCATTCGTTCTTTTATGATTTGACTCAGTTCTTAGGAATTGGCGTGGGAGGCGACGAATGGTTGAGGGCATGCGCGCAACTTAGCGAGACGCTGCCTCGATCTTTCCCCTTCCATGACAGAACAGCCCTACGGAGTGCTCAGGTCCGCCGCATCTCCTGGGTCCGTGGGGTTTGGCCGGTCGGAGCGCGGTTGAGTGGCCTCCTCGTTAGCGCCGCGTTTCGACCGGCCACCTTCTTAGGCGGCCTTTTTCCCACTCATCCGGTTGTCTCGCCGGCCCTTTCGGGCATGCGGATACGCGCCTCAGCGCGCGGGCGGAGACGTGGCGGCGCGCGGCAACGCGCAGCGCAGCTACTTGATTTTGGCTTCTTTGAACTCGACGTGCTTGCGCGCGACCGGATCGTATTTCTTGAAGTTCATTTTTTCGGTCTGATTGCGCGGATTCTTCTTGGTCACGTAGTAGTAGCCCGTACCGGCGCTACTCACGAGCTTGATCTTCTGGGTGACGGACTTCGCCATTTCGTCCTCAAATGAATTCTGTCAGCGGATTTGGCGCGAAACTACTGGGTCGCGGCCGGAAGTCAAGCGGACGGGGGCGCCAGGCGGTCCCCGATCTCCTCCTTGGCGTCCGGATCGAAGCCGTGCATCAGGAGGGCCCATTGCAGGGCCACCAGGAGCCCCTTGATGGGCGCCAGCAGCACAAGGGCGAGGGCCAGGGTCAAGGGCATCCACAGCGCCGCATGGAGCCACAGAGGCGGCCGATAGGCGATCTCCACGGCGAGGACCAGGCTCACCACCACATGGCCCACGATCACAATCGTAAAGTAGGCGGGTGCGTCGTCCGCGCGGTGGTGGTGCAGGGACTCCCCGCACTGAGGGCATTGGTCGACCACCTTGAGATAGCGGTGGAACAGGCCGCCGACCCCGCAGGCCGGGCATTTGAGCATGGCGCCGCGCAGGAGCGCCTGCTGTAGCGACCGGGGGCCTGTCGAGCGGCCGTCTTGCTTCTGCATGGACTTGATCCTCCTGGCCGTTGCCTAGCGGCGCTTCTTGCCGCCACGGGACTTTCCGTCACGGGACTTGCCTCGAGGGGCGTTGCTCCGGCGAGGTTGCCGCCGCGGCCCTTTGCCGGGGGCCTCTGGCGACCCTGTTTCGTACCGATCTGACGGCCTTCGCTCAACATGTCAAAACGTAGCGCTCCGGCGGTCGGGATTGCCTCGACCAGGCGGACCTCGACCGGGTCGCCGAGCTGATAGGCAAGGCCCGTATCCTCGCCGACCAGGGCCCGGCGGACCTCGTCATGGTAGAAATATTCGTGCCCGATGCCCGACGCGGGGACGAAGCCATCCGCTCCAGTTTCGGCGAGGCGCACAAACAGGCCGGTGCGCACGAGCCCCGACACCCGGGCGGGAAACGCGGCGCCGATGCGGTCGGCGAGAAAGGCGGCAATCAGACGGTCGGCGGTGTCCCGCTCGGCCGCCATGGCCCGCCGCTCCGTATCGGAGATAGCGCCGGCGATCTCTTCCAGCTCCTCCATTTCCTTATCCGCGAGGCCGCCAGCGCCCAGGTCAAAGGCGCGGATCAGGGCGCGATGCACGATGAGATCGGCGTAGCGGCGAATGGGCGAGGTGAAATGGGCGTAGCGCCGCAAGTTGAGACCGAAATGCCCGAGATTTTGCGGGCTGTATTCGGCCTGGGATTGGCTGCGCAGGACCACTTCGCCGACGAGCTCCGCGGTGGGCGTGGCCCGGGTCTCCGCGAGAATGCGATTGAACTGAGCAGGCTTGAGCGTGCCGGCCTTGGGCAAGTTCATGCCGATGGTCGAAAGGAACTCGCCCAGCGCCACGAGCTTCTCCTTCGAGGGTGCGTCATGCACGCGATAGATCAGCGGCGAGCGCTTGGCTTCGAGCGCCTCGGCCGCGGCTACGTTCGCCTGGATCATGAACTCTTCGATGAGGCGATGGGCGTCGAGCCGGGGCGGGGTCGTGACGGCGCGGACCTGTCCCTTGTCGTCGAGCAGGATCTTACGCTCCGGCAGATCGAGGTCGAGCGGTCCCCGTTCGGTGCGCGACAGGACGAGGCTGGCATAGGCGCCCCACAGCGGGCGCAGCACCGTGTCGAGCAACGGCCCCGTGGTCTCGTCGGTCCGGCCGTCGATGGCGGCCTGGGCCTGCTCGTAGCTCAAGCTTGCCGCCGAGCGCATCAGCGCGCGGAAGAAGCGATGACCGAGCTTTCGCCCGCCTCTGTCGAAAACCATGCGTACGGCGAGGCAGGGGCGGGGGACGTCTTCCTTCAGCGAGCACAGATCGTTCGAGATGCGCTCCGGCAGCATCGGCACCACGCGATCGGGGAAGTAGACCGAGTTGCCGCGCTTGCGGGCTTCCTTGTCGAGGCGCTGCCGGGGGTGACGTAATGGGCCACGTCGGCGATGGCGACGATGACGACCCAGCCCCCGCGGTTTCTGGCATCGGGGTCGGCCTCGGCCCACACCGCGTCGTCGTGGTCGCGTGCGTCCGCCGGGTCGATCGTAATGAGCGGAACGTCGCGCAAGTCTTCGCGGCGGCCGAGAGTGACCTCCTTGCCGCGTCGGCCTCGGCGACGACGGCCGGCGGAAAGACATCGGGAACGCCATGGGCGTGCAGCGCGATCAGGCTGATGGACTGTTGCGCTTCCGGGTTTCCGAGCCGCTCGACGATGCGCGCCGCCGGTACGCCGTAGCGGGCGGAGCGGGCGATCTCGAAGCGGACCAGCTCGCCGTTCTCGGCGTCGCCGGTGGCGCCACGCGGCACGGTCCATTCCTTCAGCTGCTTCTTATCGATGGGATCGATGACGCCGCGGCCGTCCCGAAGCGCGCGGAAGATGCCGAGCAGGCTGCGCGAGGTGGTGCGCGGCAGGCGCTTGATAGTGCGCGCCTGATAGGGATAGTCGGCGTCCGCGCCGAGCGCGGTGATACGCGCCAGCACGCGGTCGCCGATGCCCGCGGCAGGCCCTTGATCCTGCTTGCTCTCGACCATGAGGATGCGCGGGGCCGGTCCGTGCTCGTCGTCCCAGGTGGCGGGCCGGGCGCGAACTCGCCGTCGGCGTCGCGGCCGTGATCTCCACCACCGGTGACCGGGGGGCAGGGGCGCGGGGCGGCGCGCTTGCGCCGCGAGCCGGCGGATGAGAC
>NZ_LPWD01000097.1 GCF_001723295.1 Methyloceanibacter marginalis | reverse complement strand
CTATGTGAGCGACATCGCCGACAAGGACAAGATGCTGGAGACGGGCAGCATCGTGGCCGGCAACGAGACGATCCACGCCAAGCTCTTGAAACTGCTGAAAGCCGCTGGCAAAAACGTTCCCACGGTCGGCACAGCGACAAAAACGGCGGCCGCCCAATAGGGCAAAACCCAACGCTGACACGCCGCCTTCACAATTTCGGCAAACGTACCGCGGGCAATTATGAAGTTGTCCGCCCTGAGGTTGCCGTTTTGCGCGTCAAACTATTCGGTTAATCTCTCACGCGCGGTCGCATCACCCAGCAACGGCGGAACATGGCACCCAAGCAGTACAAGACGAAGCTCACGCGCCCCCAGGTCTTTCTTTGGCGCATGTCGCTCTTTCTCATTCTCGCCGTTCTGCTTGCCATCATCCTCGACGGGCAGACGGCGCAGTTGAGACGGAGCTTCATGGCCAATCCGGGTCTGAACGGTTTGATTATCGCCGTGCTCCTGGTCGGCATCGTCTATTCCTTCCGTCAGGTCTTACGGCTGTTTCCCGAGATCAACTGGGTCAATAATTTCCGCATCTCCGATCCGGGCATCGCCGTGGAGAAGCAGCCGGTGCTGCTGCTGCCCATGGCCACTATGCTGCGCGACCGCACCGGGCATTTGTCCCTCGCCACCGGCTCGGCCAGGACGCTGCTCGATTCCGTCGCGTCGCGCCTCGACGAGCAGCGCGAGACCACGCGCTATCTCGTCGGCCTCCTCGTCTTTCTCGGCCTGCTCGGAACCTTTTGGGGCTTGCTTCACACCGTGAGCTCGGTCGGCAACACCATCGGCTCCCTCGACACGAGCGGCGGCGAGAACGTGATGCTGTTCGACCAGTTGAAGGAAGGCCTGGCCGGACCGCTCGCCGGCATGGGCATCGCATTTTCGTCTTCCCTGTTCGGCCTCGCCGGCTCCTTGATCCTCGGCTTCCTCGACCTGCAAGCGGGCCACGCTCAGAGCCGCTTCTACAACGAGCTCGAGGACTGGCTCGCCAACATCACCGAGCTGCAATCGGCCGACGCGGGCGACAGCGTGCCGCCGCAATTGCGCTTCGCGCTCATGGACATGCAGCGCTCCCTGTCGGACCTCAGCGAGAAGGTCGAGGTCGGCATGCTCAACGACAATACCGGCGACGCCGTGAAGGACCTCGCGCAAGGCGTCGACAAGCTCATCCGGCAGATGCGCGCCGAGCAGAAGGTCGTGCGCGAATGGGCCGACGAGCAGGCGCAGCAGCAGCATGAGCTCGCCGCCGTGCTGCGCCAGATCAGCGGCAAGACGCCCGCGCCGGCGGCGGGAGAAGGCAGCTAGCCATGGCCCTTGCCCGCGCCCGCCGCCGCCAATACACCGCCAATTACTGGCCGGGCTTCGTGGACATGCTGTCCACGCTGCTGCTCGTGGTGATCTTCCTCATGGCCATGTTCATGGTCACCAACTACATCATCACCCAGGCCGCGAGCGGCAAGGACACCATGCTGTCCCGCCTCAACCGCCAGCTCTCCGAGCTGACCGAGTTGCTGGCGCTGGAGCGCTCAAAGAAAGAAGGCACCGAGGACAATCTCGCCGCGTTGCAGGCGACGCTGTCGGATACGCAAGCGGAGAACAAGCGCCTCACCGGGCTGCTCGGCATGGCCAGCGGCGAAACCGAGGGCGCGAAGACCGCGCCGCGGCGCTCGGCACCAAGCTCGACGAGCAGCGCCAGATTACCAAACGACGCGCTCGCCAAGGTCGAGCTGCTCAATCAGCAGCTTGCGGCCTTGCGGCTCCAACTCGCCGCGCTGAACGAGGCGCTTGAGGCCTCCGAAGCCAAGGACAAGGAAGCCCAAGCCAAGATCGCCGATCTCGGCCAGCGGCTGAACGTGGCGCTCGCCAAGAAGGTCCGCGAGCTCAACGAGATCCGCTCGGACTTCTTCGGCAAGCTGCGCGCAGCTTTGGGGAGCCGCCAGGACTTCAAGATCGTCGGCGACCGCTTCGTGTTTCCCTCCGACGTGCTGTTCGACCCGGGCTCCGCCGAGCTCAAGCCGAGCGCCTATGGCGAGCTCGACAAGCTCGTCGCCGCCCTCAAGGACATCCAAGACGATATTCCGCCGGACATCGCGTGGGTGATGCGCGTGGACGGCCACACCGACATCAATCCCATCGCCACGCCCGAGTTCCCCTCCAACTGGGAGCTGTCGAGCGCTCGCGCCATCTCCGTGGTGCGCTACCTCATGAACGCAGGCATTTCGCCCAAGCACCTCGTGGCGGCGGGCTTCGGCGAGTTCCAGCCCATCGAGGCGGGCGAAAGCCCTGCGGCTCTGGCCAGAAACCGCCGCATCGAGTTGAAGCTGACCGAGCGGTAGAGCTACTCCGCGGCATCGGGCGCGAATTGCAGCTCGGCGAGCCGCGCATAGACGCCGCCCTGGCGGATCAGGGTCTGATGCGTCCCCTCCTCAACCAGACGCCCCCGATCGAGCACGAGGATGCGGTCGGCGCCCACCACCGTGGACAGCCGGTGGGCGATGACGAGCGTGGTGCGCCCTTCCATCACCTTGTCGAGCGCCTTTTGCACCAAGGTCTCGCTCGTGGCGTCGAGCGCGCTGGTCGCCTCGTCGAGCAGCAGGATCGGCGCGCTGCGCAACACCGCGCGCGCGATCGCGATGCGCTGGCGCTGACCGGCAGACAGCGTCACCCCGCCCTCGCCCAGCATGGTGTCGTACCCTTTCGGCAGTTCCACGATGAAGTCATGCGCATAGGCGGCTTTCGCCGCCGCCTCGATCTCGGCCCGGCTCGCCGCCTCCGCCCCGTAGGCGATATTGGCGGCGATGGTGTCGGCGAACAGCGCCGTCTCTTGCGGGACCACGGCGAAGCGCGAGCGCAGCGCATGGAGATCCGCTTCGTTGACGGCAACGCCATCCACTTCCACACGGCCCGCGGTCGGATCGTAGAAGCGTAGCAGCAGCGCGAAGATCGTGGTCTTGCCGGCGCCCGACGGCCCAACCAGCGCCACGCGCTCGCCCGGCTTGATATGAAAGCTCACCTCGTCGAGCGAACGTATCTCGGGCCGCAAAGGATAGGTGAAAGAGACGTCCGAGAAGGCGATCTCGCCGCGCGGCGGCTCGGGCAGCGCCTTCGGATGTGCAGGGCTCTCGATCTCGGATTGCACTTGCAGCAGTTCGCCCAGCCGTTCCGCGGCGCCGGCGGCTTGCGCCACCTCCCCCCACACTTCACTCAAGCTGCCGACCGCGGCCGCAGCGAACACCGCATAGAGTACGAACTGGCCGAGCGTGCCGCCGGTCATGGCGCCGGACAGCACGTCCTGCGCGCCGTACCACAACACGCTGACCACAGATGCGAAGACGAGGAAGATGGCGATGGCGGTGAGACCGGCCCGCGCCTTGGCGCGCGCGTTCGCCGCCTCGAAGGAACGGTCCACCGCTTCGCTGAAGCGTTTGGCCGTCGCTTCCTCGTGCGTGAAGGCTTGCAGCACCCTCACCTGGCCGAGACTTTCGCTCGCATAGGCCGAGGCATGGGCGAGCGTATCCTGCGCGTGGCGCGATCGCGCCCGCACCGAACGTCCATAGGCCGCGAGCGGCAGCACGATAATGGGAATGGCGATGAGCACGGCGAGCGACAGCTTGGTACTTGTCACCACCATCATGATGACGGCGCCCGTAAGAAGCAGCGCGTTGCGGATCGCTTGGCTGATCGCGGTGCTCGCGGCGGCTTTCACTTGTGTGGTGTCGGCGGTGAGCCGCGACATCACCTCGCCGGAATGGGAGACCTCGTAGAAGGCGGGGCTCAAGCCGGTCAGATGCCTGAACACGTCGGCGCGGATATCGGCGACCACGCGCTCGCCGAGCCAGTTCACGCAGTAGAAGCGCGCGGCGCTGGCGAGCGCCAGCACGACGCCGACAAAGAGCAACGTGGCGAAGTAGGTGTCGATCAGATCGGGTTCGATCCCCGAGAAGCCGAGATCGATCATGCGGCGCATGGCAAGCGGCACGGCAAGCGTCGCCGCGGCCGCCACGACCAGCGCCAGAAACGCGACGGCCAGCATGGCCTTATGACGGAGCAGATAGGGTCTCAGCCGCAGGAGGGGACGCAGCGAAACGGGTTTCGCCTTTTCCTCCCCGGGTTGCTCTATCTCTGGCTCCTGCCGATCTTTGCCGTCGGACTTCGAGGATACGAGTTGCACAAGAAATGCCCAGCTAGACTTTAGAGTGTGCCGACTTTAAGGGCCTGAGCTTAAAGCGCAAAGGCCTAGATGCCGCGCCTTTCCGGCGCAGTCTTGTGCCGGTCGGCAAGTTCAAGTATAGGCTCGGCTCAAACAAACCATGCGATTTATCAAGGCGACCGCAATGAAGAAGGACATTCACCCGGATTACCACCAGATCAAGGTGGTGATGACCGACGGCACCGAGTTTCTCACCTATTCGACCTACGGGGCCGAGGGTGACACGCTGAAGCTCGACATCGATCCCATGACCCACCCGGCCTGGACCGGCGGCGGGCAGCATCTGATCGACCGCGGCGGCCGTCTGAGCCGCTTCAAGAAGAAGTACGAAGGCTTCCTGAAATAGGCTGGTTTACTCGGCGTCGGGGCCAAAAGCCTGACGCAGCCGGGACAGCTGCGAGCTGAGCGGATGGGCCTCGCCCGCCGCCGGCGCCTGGTTGAAATCGAGCATCTGATCCAGGCGGACCACCCGCTCCTGAAGCTTGACGCTCTGCTCGATCAGGCCGCGCAGGCGCTCCGGCAGCACCGAAAGATCGCGGGCCGGATGGTCGCCCGACACCGGAAGCTTGATCTTCCGCTGCTCCTCGACGGCCTGCTCCGGCGTCAGTTCGCCCTCGCTCACCGCCCGGCGGATCAGGAGCCAGGACGCGAGCTGCATTAACCTTGTGGTGAGCCGCATGCTTTCCGTCGCATAGGCAGAGAGTGTGGCGGACGGAGCTTGCGGGCCTCTTTGCGGCCATCGCCGTCGAGATAGGCGGCGGCGGCCTCGACCAGCGCCATGCCTTCGCGGAACACGGTCTTGAACTGGTCCGAACGCGCGAATTTCGCGCCGAACGAAACGGTTACGCCGTCGTCATAGTCGTCGTTTCTTGATTTCCCCGCCATCGCCCCACTCCGTCCCCTGAGCCCGGCGGCATAGTATGCCATGGGAAAGCGTTGTCGTCGCCTTCCGGTAACCAAGGTTAAGGCTCAAGAATCAGGCAAAAAAAAGAGCCGCCAAAGTCTGGCGGCTCAGGAAGTTAACAGGGAGGCGTCAAACAGAGTGGAACAGGCCACTCAGATCCAGAGGACTGGATAACGAGAAGAATACCGCCCAACTCCTAACAACCAGTTAAGACTAAGGCCCGATTTACCTAAAGGAACCGTGTCCGGAAAGTTTATCGGCGCTTAAACGCGGCCTCGGCGGCGCTGAGCGACGATTGCTTATCGGACAGCACCTTTTCCACCCGCGCGACCTCGCCCTTGAGCGTGTCGATCAGGGCCTGCAGCTCGGCGACCGAAAGCTTGGAGAGGTCCTGGCCGAGCTCGTGGGTCCTCTTCTTGGGCGGCGGGGCGATGTCGTCGGTGTCCATGAGACCCATCCTAGCATCGTGGCATTTCGGTCTAATCCCTTTATCTGTCATGGCCCGCGTTGAAATGAGGACCCGATGCTGCCTGAGACCATGACTGTGATCGAAGCCCGCGAGGCCGGCGGACCGGAGGTGCTGGTGGCCGGAATGCGGCCCGTGCCGAAGCCCGCCGCCGACGAGGTGCTGATCGCCGTGGAGGCCGCGGGCATCAACCGGCCGGACGTGCTCCAGCGCCAAGGGCTCTACCCGCCGCCGAAAGGGGCCTCCGACCTGCTCGGGCTGGAAGTAGCCGGCCCCGTCATCGCCGTGGGCGAGACCGTGACGCGGTTCAAGGAGGGCGATTTCGTCTGCGCGCTGGTGAACGGCGGCGGCTATGCGGAGTTCGCCGTGGCGCCGGAAGCGACCACCCTGCTAGCGCCCGACGGCCTCGACGCCGTCCAGGCGGCGGCCCTGCCCGAGACGATCTTCACCGTTTGGCACAACGTGTTCGAGCGCGGCGGGCTTAAGCCGGGCGACTGGCTGCTGGTGCATGGCGGGGCGAGCGGCATCGGAACCACCGCCATCCAGCTCGCCACGGCACTCGGCGCCAAAGTCATCGTCACCGTAGGCGACGGCGCCAAGGCTAAAGCCTGCGAGGCGCTGGGCGCGGTGCACGCCATCAACTACCGCGAGGAGGATTTCGTCGAGGTGGTGCGTGCTGTGACGGAGAAGCACGGCGCCGACGCAATTCTCGACATGGTGGGCGGCGACTATATCGAGCGCAATCTCAAGGCCGCGGCGCTCGAGGGCCACATCGTGCAGATCGCCTTCCTGGAGGGCTCCAAGGTCGAGATCGACCTGATGCGGCTGATGATGCGCCGTCTCACTCTCACCGGCTCGACGCTGCGGCTCAAACGCCCGGAGACCAAGGCGCGCATGGCCGAAGCTATCGAAGAGCGCATCTGGCCGCTCATCGCGCAAGGCAAGTTCAAGCCGGTGATCGACTCCACGTTCAAGCTGGAAGAAGCGGCCGAAGCCCATAAGCGCATCGACGACCCCGCACACATCGGCAAGATCGTCCTGAAGACGACTTAGGCCGGAGGGGATCGAGCAATGAGTGGCTTTCTCGCAATGCTCGACGACGTCGCCGCCATCGCAAAGCTGGCAGCGGCGCAGGTCGACGACATCGCGGCCCATGCCGCCAAGGCCGGCGGCAAATCGGTCGGCGTCGTCATCGACGATGCCGCCGTAACGCCGAAATACGTCACCGGACTCCCGGCCGCGCGCGAAATCCCGATCGTCGCCAAGATCGCCGCCGGGTCCCTGATCAGCAAGCTTGTCATCCTGCTGCCGGGGCTCCTCTTGCTGCAGGCATTCGCGCCATGGGCCATCGCCCCTCTTCTCATCCTCGGCGGCTGCTATCTTTGTTTCGAGGGAGCAGAGAAGATCTGGCATGCCCTGACAGGCCACGAGGAGAAAGGTCCGCAGCAGGCTAAGACGATCAGCGCGGCCCATCTGGAGGAACAGCGCGTCAAAGGCGCGATCAAGACGGACTTCATTCTGTCGGCCGAGATCATGACGATCGCGCTATCGACGATCGACGTCGACGATTTGTGGACACGCGCGGCCGTACTTGCGATCATCGCGGTATCGTTCACAGCCCTCATCTACGGCGTGGTCGCCGTCCTCGTGAAGATCGACGATTTCGGTCTGCACCTCAGCAAGACGGCGGCACTCGGAAGCTACGGGCGTTCGGGCGCGGGCTGGTCATGGCGATGCCGACGGTGCTCAAGGTGATTTCCGTTGTCGGCACCGCCGCGATGCTTTGGGTCGGCGGCAGTATCGTGGTTCACAGCCTCCATACGCTCCATCTGTCCTGGCCGCATGAACTGATCACGAGCATCGCATCGGCCGTGACCGGCGAAGGCGCATCCGCCACGGTTTCCTGGATCGCTACGGCGTTCCTCGATGCCGTCTTCGGGTTCCTTCTCGGGTCGATTCTAATGCCGGTCGTGCATGTTCTGCTCGTCCCGATTGGCGTCCTATTTCCGGAAAAATGATTGAAGTCCGTGTCGTGCGCGCTGCGTAGCCGAGGTCGCGGCGCTAACGATGGTAGCTACGACTTACATCTTCGCCATGGCCATCATCGAGCCTAGCCAAAGTCGCCTGATGGACGCGCGCAAGCGGATGGGCGAAAGCAGCAGGCGGGGCGTAGGTAGTCCTTGCATCCGGCAGTCGACCGGTGCGGACCAGGGCTGTCGAGATAGCGAGTCCGATCAATAGAATAATCAGGATGCCATGCTGGGGCTCGGTTTCCGCCCGGCGGCGCGGCCTCCTGTAGATCCTCCTGCTGTCGGACATTCCATCTCTCCGAACGGGGAAAACGCTTTCGGCTCCTAATGGTTCGCCTGCGCGCCAACACGCGACAACCGCTCTGATTGACGAGGCGTCAGTTCAAAAGGGGGGAGAATTGTCCATCCGGTCCGCCGGAGGAGATCGCGCTACGCCCGATGTCCGCGCCGTGGTCAAAAGCGGACGCTTACCGAGGACTCAACTCGGAGACGTGTCGGCTCAGATCCGCATAACCGATAGCCAGGGACTCGAACGAGGAGTCAGCCGACGCTCACGCCGGATCGCCCCATTCCGCGAGCAGCTCAGCGGAAGCCTCCTCGTCGACAGCAAGAGCGAGCCAGCGTTGCGCGAGCGTTTGGAAGTGCTCCTTGGCGTCGGGCGTCGACGCGCCCTCCGCGAGCCTGAGGCACTCTTCGGCGTTCTTGCGGCACTCTTTGGGGTCTCCTGGCATGCCGATAATTTCGCTTGCCCGTTGACGCCTATCAAGCGAACACAGTGTACGCTTCCAGACATTGCGCAGGCAGAAGCTGCGTCTGCACGATTTGCCGGGGTCCCTCGGACCTTAGCTGTGGAGCAAGCGGCCCAGCTCCGCTTCGGCCACGCCATAGGCGCCGTTCGACTTTTTCTCCAGTCCCTTGCGGTCGACGATCGTGATCGTACCGCGGCCGGCTTGGATGAGGCCGTCCTTCTGCAACGCATGCACGGCAATGGTCACGCCCGGACGGCGCACGCCGAGCATTGTGGCGATAAATTCATGCGTCAGGAGAAGCGCGTCGCCTTCGAGCCGATCGTGGGAGACGAGCAGCCACCGTGCCAGCCGCTCCTCGAGCGTGCTCCTGGCATTGATCATGGCGGTGTGGGCCACCTGGACGTTGAAGGCGTGGACGAATTTGAGAATCATCGCCCGAAG
>NZ_LPWD01000096.1 GCF_001723295.1 Methyloceanibacter marginalis | reverse complement strand
ATCTCCTCGACAAAACGCTTCCTGGCATCGCCGCGCTGGTTCTCCCGGGCGAGCAGGTCGTGTCCCACATGGTCGGCAATGGCGAGCGAGGCGTCATTGCCGGACACCAGCACCATGCCGTAGAGCAGGTCCTGCAAGGTCCAGACGTCGTTCCGCTTGAGACCGGCCGAGGAGCCTCCGGTCAGATGCGGCCGGTCGATCTCCACCGTCTCCGACAGCCGGTCTCCCATCTGGTCGACCAGGATATAGGCCGTGACGAGCTTGGTGAGGTTCAGGATTCGAAAGACCTTGTCCGGGTTCTTGGCGTAGAGAACCTGCCCCGTGTCGGCATTCATCACGAACACGGAGGCCGCGGTGACTTTCGGCGGCGCGACGGGTTCCTGGCTCACGGCTCTCCCCCCGAACAGTGTCACGAACGCCGCCGCAAGGCAGCCGGCCACCAGCCCGCATGATTTCGTCGAACGGCTCATTGTCGCGATACCGTCACGCCCCAGGGTGCGGTTCCCGTCGGAATCGACTTGGTCACTTTCTGACGGTCCACGTCGATCACAGAGACATCGTTGCTGTTCCCATTAGTCGCGAACAGGAACTTCTGGTCTGGTGTGAAGGCGAGCTGCCAGACACGCTTTCCCACAAGAAGATAGTCCTCGACCTCGAATGTCTTGGCGTCAATGACCGCGACGCGATTGGCGGGACCCAGAGCCACGAAGGCCTTTCGTCCCGTCCTTGGCGCGCACGCCGACGGGCTGGATATAGATCTGCTGCACCCCCGGGACTCGAAGTCGATGACCTTGATGATCTTTCGGGTCTGGCGTCGATCCACCGAGACCGTCCCGGCCACCTTCCGAGCCCCATAATTGCTCGCCGTCTGCAGTGAACTCGGCGAGCGCGGCCGCGTCCCGACGAGAACGTTGTCGGTGATCTCATAGGTCTCCGTATCGATGAAATGGGCCATATTGGTGGTCTCCGAGGTCACCACCACGGTCTTTCCGTCAGGGCTGACGCCGACGCCTTCCGGCTCCACGCCAACCTCGACTTCCGCCAGCACCTCCTTCGTGTTGAGGTCGATGACGGTGAGCAGATTGTCGTCCTCATTGGCCACATAGATCGGACTGCCGGAGGGGTGAATGTTCAGCAGCTCCGGGTCGGGTCCGGACGGGAGCTCGGCTACGATCTGCCGGGTGCCGACATCAAGAACCTGGACGGTGTTGGAGTCGCTCGCGCAGATGAGCACTGTCTTATCGTCCTTGGACAGCATGATGCCGCGCGGACGCTGACCTACGGGGATCGTCGTCAGGACTTGGAGCGTTTCGCTGTCGATGACAGTGAGGGAGTTACCCTTTTCGTTGGAGACATAGACGGTATAGGCGTGCGCCGGGGCGGCGCTCCAGCCCAACCAGGCCGCTGCGATGAGAAATGCTGCAAGGCGTGATGCTGTCACGTTTCCCTCCCGGGGACATTATGAGCAAGGCGCGGTGCCGGCTCGTTTTTATTGAAGTTTGCATTTGGTCTCAGGCGCGTCGATGCCGAGCGTATCGACCTCTTCGTGCTCGTGCAGGAAGCCGGTTTGCGGCGAGGTCGACACGGGCAACTCGGGTCCTGCGATAATGATGGGCTGGCGGAGTTGGCCGTCCCATTTGCGGAAGGTGACCTTCTGCCCCTTGAACGCCGCGAGGTCGAACTTGTCCCCACGGATATAGGCGTTGATGGGCGCGTAGTCTCCCGACTGGGTTCGCGATGCGGCTTCGCCCACGGCGCGAACCGCGATCCAGGCTTGGTGATCCAAGGGCAACATGAAGCGGTGGGCGAAACGTTGAAACCTGTTCTGCATCTGGGTGGCGCCCCATTGCTCGTGCGCCGGATGCCAGCTCATGGCCTCGAGGCCCGCGGTTCCGGCAACGGGGCGCGGGTCCCACGTGCGGAACGGCAAATAAGGTCCAAAAACTCCCCGGCGATCGGCCACGATCAGCACATCGTAGTCTGGTGCGCCTTGGGTGAAGACCGGCATCTGCAATTGGATCAATTGCTGGCCGGTATCGGAGCGGCGCGCGCCCGGCGTTACCTCATAAGGGCGCTCCTCGACAATGGTTGCGCCGAAGCGCTTGGCGGATCGCCGGATCGCTTCGAGATACTCCTTATCCTCCGGCGAGACGCCCTTCGCCACGAGCCAGCGCTGCCACTTCTTCCAAACCAAATACTGGGCCAGGGCATCGGCAAGCATGGCGAGGTCGGGCGCGGTGTGCAGGATGTTTGCACGGCAATCTTCCTGTCGCAGGCGGACCTCCGGTGCGCTGACGTTGAAGAGCGCGACGTCTTGGCCTTTGACCGAGTCCGAAAGCTGCAGCAGCACATCGGCCGGCGCGTCCACGAGAACGAACTGGTGGCCGCTCGCGACGAGGTCTTGAAGCGCGGCGACGGCGTCTCCGCCGACCGGGACACGTTCGACATCGAGCGTGAATTTCTGGCCGGTGAACTTCCCGGTCGTGTTGTTGTCCTTGAGAGCGATCTCCGCACCGGCGATGCCCAGGTCTTGGGGCTTCGTTCAGCCGCGACAGGGGAATGAGTTCTTCCACCTCCTGTTTGAGGTAGCCGATTGGGACCAAAGTGGGCTTGTCCGCTGCTGCTTTTGGCCCATCCTCCACCGCAACCGCGGGGAGGGTGCCGGAGAGACAAAAGCCCAGAAATCCCGCAATAAGCAGACATCTCCAAGTCTGCCTCTGTGTTCCGGAAATACCGGCGGGAGCATGGAACGCCATACGATAACCTGCTGAGACACCAAGGATCTCTCGACGAGCGAGGATGCGGCCGGGAAGTCTACCTGTTCTGACGTGGTGTACGTAGCAACTTGAACGGGAATAACAGGTACATGTTGCTACGTACATGCCGTCTGTCGTTGGACTTTTGGCATGGATTTATTGACATCTTCCCGAGCGGCGCGCACGCTTCTGGTGCGAACCCGTCTGGAGCTACCGGCCAGTCAGGCCGGTTGAATCGGGTGCACCCAAGGAGGAAAACATGGGGAGCTGTAAGACAGCCGCCACGATTGTTGGCGCGCTAGCGTTTAGCCTTGCCGGAACGACTCTGGCTTTGGCTGGAGCTGAAACTGAAACCGTCGCGACGACCACAACGCGAGAGGCGCCTGTGCCATCCGTGTCGCAGGACATGCTGAGTGGCGCGGCGACGGACACGAAGAACAACCTTCACACCAATCTGAACTACGAGCAGACCCGGTATTATCAGGGCAAGCAGATCAACAAGTCGAATGTTGGCAAGCTGCGCCCGGCCTGGATTTTCCAAACCGAGGTCGTCGAGTCACTGGAAACGACGCCGATCGTGGTCGACGGGGTGATGTATGTCACCACGTCGTTCAACCACGTCTACGCGATCGATGCCAAGACCGGCGAGCAGTTCTGGCACTACAAGCACAAGATGGGTCCGGTTACGACCTATTGCTGCGGTCCCAACAATCGCGGCGTCGCGATCTATAAAGACAAGGTCTATATGGGCACGCTCGACGCCAAGCTCGTCGCGCTCGACGCCAAGACCGGCAGCCTTGTTTGGGAAACGCAGATCGCAGACCCGGAACTGGGCTACTCGGAGACGATGGCGCCGACCGCGGTCGACGGCAAGATCCTGATCGGCACCAATGGCGGTGAATACGGTATCCGCGGCTTCGTCCGCGCTTACGACGCCGAGACCGGCAAGCAAGTGTGGAACTTCCACACGATCCCGGAGAACTCCGTTGGCGTCTGGGCGACCCATGACGCCACGGGCAAGGATATGCATCGCGATATCGAGGCGGAGAAGGCGGCGCTCAAGAAGCTGGGCGACCCCTACAAAACCCTCGGCGGCGGTGTGTGGCAGAACCCGGCTGTCGATCTCGAGAAGAAGCGCATCTATTTCGTGGTCGGCAATCCGTCGCCCGACCTCGACGGTTCGATCCGTCCTGGCGACAACCTCTACACGGACTCGCTCGTGGCGGTTGACCTCAACACCGGCGAGTATGTGTGCCACTTCCAATACATCGCTCATGACGTCTGGGATCTGGACTCTGTGAGCCCGCCGATCCTGGTCGACGTGAAGAACAAGGACGGCAAGACGGTCCCCGGCGTGATCCACGCGGGCAAGACCGGCAATGTCTACGTCCACAATCGCGACGACTGCAGCCTCATCCGCTTCTCCGAAGCGATGGTGGACCAGACGGGCATGTGGACGCTGCCGACGCCTGAAGGTGCCAAGATGCTTCCCGGCGCCAATGGCGGCGTGGAGTGGTCACCCATGGCGGTCAACCCCGACCTGGGCTTGAGCTATGCGGTGAATCTGCATCAGCCCATGACCTACCACGTCGAGAGCTCGCCCTATCCGGGCGGCAAGCTCTGGCTCGGTGGCGCCTTCAAGGTGATCCCGGGTTCCGAGCAGTTCGGCAACGTCACTGCCGTCGACTACAACACCGGAAAGATCAAGTGGCAGAAGAAGACGCCGCTGCCGATGATGGGCGGCGCGTTGGCCACGGCCGGTGGGCTCGTGTTCACGGGTGAAGGCGACGGTTGGTTCCGGGCCTATGATGCCGAAAGCGGCGACGTGCTGTGGTCGTTCTTCGCCGGCGCCGCGTCAACGCACCACCTGCCGCCTACTCGGTGGACGGCAAGGAGTACATCGTGGTCGGTGCGGGTGGTAACACCCAGATCGACTTCAAGCGTGGCAACAACATCATCGCCTTCACGGCCGACTGATCGCGTTTCCGCTTAGCGAGAACGAGAGGACGGGGCATGATCGTGCCCCGTCCTTTTCCATGTCTACCCTGCGGGGAGTAACAAGAATGTTTCGAATTTCAGGCTGGGCCTCGATTGCCGTGCTCTTCGCTTCCGCCCTGGTGATAGGGGGCAGCGCCATCGCCGCAGACGACATCGAGCAGAAGGCACAGATCTGCGCCACCTGCCACGGTGCCGACGGCGTGCCGATCAACAACACGACGCCTGTAATCTGGGGCCAGGACGAAGGCTATCTCTATTTGCAGCTGCGCGATTTCCAGAAGGGCACGCGCAAGAGCCCGCTGATGGAGCCCATCGTCGCGGACCTCGAAAAACAGGACATGTACGATCTTGCAGCCTACTTCACGAACAAGAAGTGGCCCAATCTCGGCCAGCCGTCGGCGCCGTCGGACGTTGCCGCCAAGGCCGAGTCTGCCGCAAAGTCGATCGGCTGCCGCGGCTGTCATCTTGATCACTTCCAAGGCGACGGCACGACGGCGCGTCTCGCGGGTCAGTGGCAGGAATATCTCTTGAGCCAGATGCTGGCATTCCGCGACGGCTCGCGCGGCAACAATCCCGGCATGTCGGATCTGATGAAGGCGACGCCGAAAGAGGATCTCGAGCCGCTCTCGAAATACCTGGCGGGCTTGCAGGTCGATCAATATATCGGCCGCGGAGGCCGCTGACGGCTAGCGTGCCGCCGCCAGCTTTTCGCGGAGCGCCGTCAGCGAGGTGAGATCGGCGGCTGACTTGCCTTGGTCGTCGCGCAGGCTCTTATCGGCGCCGCGTTCCAGAAGGAGATCGACGGCGGCGGCATGATTCAGCTCGGCCGCGATCATGAGCGCCGTGCGGCCGCGGTTATCCCGATCGTCGATGTTGGCGCCGCGGTCTAGAAGCAGTTTCATAACATCGACGATATCGAGGACACCTGCCTCGCTCGAATGCCCGGCGGTCCACATCAACACCGTAAGATCGTTGCCGTAGCGGGCGTTGATATCGACACCCTTGTCCAGAAGCAGCCGGGTCACCGGCAGGAATCCACGCCCCGCCGCGTAAACGATAGCCGTCTTGTCCGTGGCGTCGATCCAGTTCGGGTCGGCTCCCTTCTCGATGAGATAGGCGACGATCGGTTCGCTGCCCATATAGGCGGCGGCTTCGAGCGGCGTTAGGCCGCTGCGGCCCGGAAGGTCGACTTTGGCGCCCCGTTCGACCAGGAGCTTCACGATTTCCAGGCGTCCGGCCTCCGCAGCTTCAAGAGCGCGGTCGAGCCGTCGAGATTTCGCGCGTCGATCGGAGCGCCGTGATCCAGATACAAGGCCACCAAGTCCGGTTGGCCCGAGGCGGCTGCGTGCGCCAAAGGCTTCGCGCCGAACCTGTCGCGCGCCTCAAGGGATGCGCCGTCCTTCAGAGCCAAGGCCGCCAGTTCGGGGCAGCCTTTATCGGTGGCGTCAAACAACGTGTTGTTGATCTGCACAGTTCCCGCGCCGCGCTGGATCTGCGCGTAGTGCTGCTCGAGATTTTGGCAGGCCCGGCGGTTGGCCAGGGCCGAGTCGGGACACAGCAAGAGGATTGCCGGGACCAGGCCAAGCGCAAGATGAAAGGCGGGGATCGGACACGGCTTCATATTGAACTCCTCGCGGCTCAGGAATGGGGCCGCCAGCAGATGAATATATCGGATGATCCACCCGTCCAAGGGTGAGAATGAGAGCGGTCGCCTCCGGGGGTATGGGCTTCGTCTCTCATGGGTGGGCGCCGAGTCGAGGCGGGGTCTTGGTCCATGCACCACCGCTTCGTCCGAGTTTGGCGCCGAGCTCAAACAACCGGGCCATGTAAATCGGATCGAAGGCTTCCGTGCTGGTGTCGGGAAAATCACCGGGGATGTAGGCGAGGTTGTAGTCGATACCATTGCGTTGGGCGGATGCATGCATCTGGTAAAGGTCGCCGATGCCTTGTGTCTTGATCAGGGTGGAAATCGAGCGGCCCGCTATCGCCAAGGTGCTTGCCTTCACAACTTGGAACTCGGGCGTGACGCGTCCATTGCGCACGATATACAGGCGGCGGGTGGGCCTTATGCCCAGCTTCGCATCGGTCCCGTCACTTCTGATCTGCATGGGAAATAGAACCACCTGATTGGTGGTACCACCATCCACATGCATTTCCTCGTGTAGCTGGCCTTCAACATGCACCGAAATATGGACGGGTGGAAACACGGCGGGAATCGCTGCGGAAGCAAGAAGGACATTGCGGAAGAGCTGCAACGCGTGGGGATGGCCGCTTGAGGCAATGCGCCCCATATTCCAAACGACCGGCCGCTGAGCGTCGAGATTGGTGGTTCCAATCAGCAGCCGGCGGCCCCTGCTATGTTCATGGGCCACTTTGCGTATGAAGTCCTCGTCGATATAGGCCGCGATGACCCTGGCCAGCGGAGCGTTGCTTGCGAGTGACTCCCCTCCAAGAAGGCCGCGCACAAACTGCTTCTTGACCAGCTGGTCCGTGGAATAGGTCGTGTGGACCGCTTTCAGCGCTTTGTCATAGCGCGGGCCAAGGAATGCGAACGGCGCGGTGAGCGCGCCAACACTGACGCCGGTCACGATGTCGAATTCGGGGCGGTCTCCCCGTGAGGTCCAACCCACCAGCAGCCCGGCAGCAAATGCGCCGTCAGACCCACCGCCAGAAATAGCGAGGAAACTTGATCGCCGGTGGCGTGCCATTCTGGAGGTGGGGTCTGCGTGCTCTTGCCTGCTCCCACGACTCGGCAAGGCCGTCCATGTCCGGAGCTCATCGCCCCAGTAGCGGAACTGAGTGCCATCGAGAACGGCAGCTCTGTCGGCCAATTGGGCGGGGACAGGATCGCGAGGCAGGGAAGCGCAGCCGGCAACAACAAGGACCAAAGCGGTCGAAAGAACCCTGCGACGCCATTTACTCATGGTCACGCCACTAGGAGGATGTCGTTGTGTTCATACGGCCTGCGAGGAGCAGCGCGAGGCCGGTCGTGACAGCCTGCGCGACAGTGAACGTTCGCCTTTCATCGCGCTGACTTCTCGATATGGGCAAGGAGGCGATCGATCAGTTCGTTCTGGCGTTCTGCCGGAAAGGGCGCGATCCCCAGGAGCGTCTGGAACATGAGGCCGTGTGTGGCGGCCCACAACACCATGGCGAGGTCGGGGTCCTTGGCTTCCTGCTGGATGTTCGCGTACTGCTCGGCGAATTCCGCGCGCAGCGGCTCCAGCAATTCGGGGTTCTGAGCGGCGGCGGCCAGGATCGCCATTTGGACATTTGGATCGAACTCGTCCGTAAACTTCGACGCCGCGACCACCGCACGTAGCGTTGGATTCGGCTGCCCCTTCCGCGCTTCGCGATGCTGTTCGATGATGAGCCGAATCGTCCCGATGAGACGTTCCAGCATCCCGGAAATGAGTGCGTCCTTGCTCGGGAAGTTGTAGAGAACGCCCCCTTTGCTCAAGCCGCAGTCGCGGGCCACGGCGTCGAGCGTGACATGGGCCGGGCCCTCTCTAACCGCCACGCGCTGAGCAGCGTCGAGAATGTCTTCCCTTGAATTGGAGATGCGGCGGTCCGCTTGGGGCATGATTTGAGACTAACCGTCCAGCCGGTATAGTTTACCGTCTGGTCGGTATAGTTTTCAGAGCTCCATTTGTCAAGCTGCGAACGGACTTGGGCTCCTCATTCGAAAGGGACGCGCTAAACGCTGAAGCCGAGCGCGCCTCGGCCGGCGGAGGGCTTGGCCACGTTGAACCTCACTTGTTCCTTCGCCATATTCGGCCCTATCAATCGCCGGGTGGGGGCGCCCGTTCCTTTGGCCCTCGACCGCGTTGCGACGGAGGGCAAGGTCTTGAAGAACGCGATCGTCCTATATCTTGTCATCGGCATCGCGATCGTTGCGGGCCAGCGCTTCACGGGAACCCATTGCGATCCCCCGCGCATGGTCCCGAAAGTCACGGCGAACTACCCGTCTCCCATTATCGGGGCGTTGATCTGGCCCGCCAGCTTCTATGAAAATGTCTGGAAGAAGGACGTCCCGCTCCGGGAGTATCTCTCCCCAAGCATCTGCGTCGAGTCCAAGGGCGCGCCGGGGCCGGAAGCCGACTAGAGCCAGAAGCGCAAGAGCGGCCCGCTCTCGGTGCGGCGTAGGTCTGGCGGTGGAGGCAGTCATCGGCGAACCCATCTCCGCACCCGGGTTCCCTGTTCTACGGGAAAATACTGGGAAATACGCCCTGAGACCCGCTCAAGAGCGATATCAGCCTTCCATTCACCGTGAAATTCAACGCGTTACCTCCGAATTCCCTAGGAATCGAAACAGGGAATTTCGCTGACTGAACAGCGTAAGACGGAGCCTAACAGGGAGGAAGGCATCGCTTAGGTTTGGGGCAGCGATGCCGAGACCGGATCGCAGACTTAGCCTTTGCCAACGTCCGACATGGGCCGCACGTGCGCAGTTGATGAGCCGTATTCGAGAAGGCCGTTTCCCTACTGGCTGGCGTCAGCCGATGAAGAACACATCTACCAGAAACCAGACGATCATCACTACGCCGACGATCACCTTCATGACCAGGGAGCTGATTGTGCCGAACCCGGACACGGCCGCCTGTCTCGACATAAACGTGCATGCTCTTGATGTCTGCTGCGTGCCAAGGTCGGCAGATCCTCACGCTGTAGATACACGGCGGCGAAAGGTAATTTCGCCGCCGTGCTTTGCAGAACTGCGGCTGCAGTAACAGCTTGGCCCCTGTTCAGGCGGACAGCGGTTCTCGCGCCTCTGACAAGGGGCGGCTAAGCGCGATCACAGTTAGTACTGCTGCGCCATTGAGCCAGTAGAACCAGGCATCCAGTCCTGAAAAACCAAAGAGGGATGGCGCTGCGACAAATACCAGTCCCACCATGAAATCGACCGCGACATGCAGCGAATAGGGCACGACACGGAGAATGCCGGTCTCGTGATCGGTCAGAACGGTCAAAACCAAAGCTGCCACACCGGTGGCGACCGATAGCCAGAGGGCCAACGGATTACTCGCGCCTAGTCCGAGCAGGAAGGGCAAGCCAATCAGCGCAAAGGCTACGGGGTAGTCAAGGTAGGCGTGGATTTTGCGGGTAACGAAGCGGATATCCATGATTGTACTCCTTCGTTGTCGATCAGGGGCCACAGGGCTTTCGCAACGCACTGGTCATCAAAGGGCTCTCCAGTGCGTGTTCTTGCGACGAAGCGAGGGTGGCCGCGGGGGTTGCGGCCACCCTCTGTGCCCTTAGCGACCCATGTTGGTGGCGTAGAGGTTTGGGTAACCCTCCGCAGCCACCGGCGCCACGCCGGCGGTCGCAAGGACGGCAGCAATCAGAATGGTCTTCAGCATCGTCGTTCTCCTTGAGAGGTTGGTTTCAGGATGCGAGATGCTGATATGGCATTTGGAACCGTTCAGTCAATAAACGCGCATTCACGAGTGCGTGAGTTATTGACTGTTCAGTCCCTAACCGACGAGAAAAAAGGGGTTTGGCGCTCGCAGCGACCGCCTAGAGCTCGCGCAAAGAAGCGTCGATGATCGCCTGAAGGCCGTCAGCGGGATAGCCGGAGCGCGCCAGTACGCGTAAGCCTATATAGGTGTTGAGGATGTGAGCCGCCGTTGCCGCACGACGCTTGGCCGACCACCGGGCACCCTTCTTGCTCTGCTTCAGCGCCACGGCGATGGCGTCCTGCAACCGCCATAGCATTGCGGTCACCTTCGCCTCGACCTTCGGGTCGAACCGCGCCCGGTCGATGGCCGCATTGCACATGAAGCAGCCGCGCCTCGCGACATCGCCCTTTACATCCTCGAGCATCTCGCGGATGCGTGAGAGCCCATCACCGCCGTCGGGATTGCGCAAAGCGTCAATGCCCTCGTCGACCTCTGTCTTCTCGTAGCGGTCGAGCGCCGCGAGGTAGATGCTGCGCTTATCAGTGAACGCTTTGTACAGGCTGCCACGGGCGATCTTCATCGCCTTGAGCAGGTCCTGAAGCGAAGCGCCCTCATAGCCCTTCGCCCAGAATACGCCCATGGCGCGGTCAAGCGCCTTGTCTGTATCGAATTCTCTCGGTCTGGCCATTCTTCGGATCTCCGCTGTCGACATATACGTTGGAGACCATTCGGTCAATATCTCACGCGCTTGTGAAGAATTTATTATTGACTGTTTGGTTCCCAATAGCGATAGGAAAGACCTTGGCCCGGTTCTGGGTCCTTTCGCAATTGCAACGTCAATATGGAGAGTCCGTTATGAAAACTTCTGTCTTAATTGGTGCGGCACTCGCCGCGTGGGTCGGCTTTACCGCGCCTGCTTTCGCCGGTCCCGAAGTCAACACGGCGACAGGCGCCGTGATCGTCGATGGTGATCCTGCGCCAGGCCTCGCGGTGCATGGCTTCGATGTCGTTGCCTACTTCAACGAAGGTAAGCCAGTGCAGGGCGATGCGAAGTTCGCCGTCGTGCATGAGGAAGCGACCTATCGCTTCGTTTCGCAGGCTAATCTAGATGCGTTCAAGGCCAGTCCTGACAAGTACGAGCCGGCTTATGGCGGTTACTGCGCTTATGGCGTGTCGGTCGGCGCCAAGTTCGACGGTGACCCCCGTTACTGGAAGATCGTCGACGGCAAGCTGTACCTCAACCTCGATGCCGATATCCAGAAGGCATGGCTGGAGGATGTGCCCGGCGCGATCAAGAAGGCCGAAGCCAATTGGCCAGACCTCGCGGATAAGCTGCCTTCAGAAATCAACTGAACCTATATGAGGCGCTCCCGGAGAGGTGCGCCTTATCCATAGGAGAGGATCTTCCAATGAAACGAGCATTCGCCGCGATCGTATTGTTTGCGATCGTCCCATTCGCCGCGATTGCCATCGCGCAATCCGGAATTGAGAGTTCTCTGACCAGGTCGGAGTTGGAGTCTCTTCTCCATGTGCCGGCTGCCGACTACCAGCGGGAGTGGGTTTTGCTCGGTTCCTTCTCGGTCCGCGCTGACGACCCTGAAAAGGGGGCCAAGGAATTGCATGTGTTTATGCGGAACCTAAGAGCGTAGAGATTTATCGAGAAAGCGGTGTGTTTCCCGACGGTGCCATCCTGGTCAAGGACGTATTCGCCACTAATACGGAAGCCTTGACCACCGGCATCGCAAGCTATGCCGACACGCTCAAGGGACGCTTCGTGATGGTCAAGGATAAGACAGACAGGCACGCCGCGAATCGCCGCTGTGGGGCGACGGATGGGGCTGGGCGTTCTACGAGGGTACCGAAACACAGAAAACTATAACGACAGACTATCGGAAAGACTGTCTAGGCTGCCACGAACCGGCACGCGGCCAGGATCTCATCTATGTCCAGGGCTATCCGATTCTAAAGCGCTAGCCTGCCATGCCACTACTGAGTGTCTCGCGAAGCGACTGACTGGAGCGACACATCATAATCCAAAAAGAAAGTGCAGATCAGGTACCCAGCGGCAACTATCTCGATCCATACCGGCCCGATCTGCGTCTGGCCAGAAAAGGATAATCGCTATACGCGCTCTAGCCATTCTGCTCACTTTCGTTTCGGATAGTGCCTTGGCCAAGAAGCTGAATATGAACCCTCCGTATGTCGAGGTTATCTCACGGCTTGCCCTGTCACCGAGACCCCACTTGAACCTATCAATCATGCAAGACATACGAGACTGAGCGATCGATGACCCGCGAAGAGCGCAGCGCCAATTTCCGCGCGATCGGTCGTATCGAGGTTCCGAGCCCGCCCGAACGCCATCTGAAGGCAGTCTTTCTCAGACCGGCACGCGATCGCAGGCGCAGCTTGCCAGGCTCTTGGCCGAACTGCCACCCGAGCCAATCGCTTAGGC
>NZ_LPWD01000095.1 GCF_001723295.1 Methyloceanibacter marginalis | reverse complement strand
CATCCTGAGGTGCGAGCGAAGCGAGCCTCGAAGGACGGCCGGGCACCTCACCATGACGCGTTATAGAGTCAGGGAACGCTGAGCCAGAGCGCGGCGAACAGCCCCGCTGCGCCGGACAAAAGGCCGATGATGAAAGCCGACAGCACGAGGCCCGTCGGCGAGCGCGAGCGTCCGGTTCCGCAAACAGCCTCTGGCGCGGACCCGGCTCCAAGATCGCCGCTTCCATCCGCTCCCGGCGCACGATCTCCCGCGCCATATAGGTCGTGATGCGGTCCGTCACGTCGGCCACATTGCTCGCGCTGAACAGCGTGCGTCGGCCGTTCTCGCTGTTGCGGATGAAGAGATAGGCGCCCGAGACGTCGTCAATGGCCACATAGGTGAAGAGATCGATCCACAGCCGCGCCGGGCGGCTCGGCACAAGGGCGAGACTGAAACGGTCGTCCTGCTTCGGGATCTCGGCGAACACCGTCTCGAGCTCGGCCTTCAGGAGCTCGAGCCGCGCGATCTCGCCGTCCCGATGGTCCGCGGTCATATCGAGGCGCTCGGCCTCGTCCAGACGGGCTTTGCGAATAGCCTCGCGCAAAGACCGGCTCGCCGCCGGATGCGCGATTGCCTTGACGCTCTCTTCCATCCCCGTAATGCCCTCACCGTTCTCTTTCTTGGGCTCAGCATAGCCCGCCAAGCGGCGGAAATGCGACCCGAAATCCGGGCCGGAATACTTGGGAAAACCGGCTTTCGGCGGCGCGACCCCGCCCTCCGCGACCCAGGGCGCGTGGCTGGGCTTGGGGCCCTGCTCGAAAGGCCGCGGCCGCGGGTTGGCGGGAAACTTATTGGGAGGCGAGTACAACGGAGGCTCTCGCATCGTCGAACCATTTGTCGATGGCCGTGTCGACGCTGGCCTCAAGCCCCGACTTCCAGGCGGTGATGGTGGCGTCGAGCGCCTCCTCGTTGGCGGCGACGAAGCTCTCGCGATTGATGGCCTCGTTGGCCTCGTTGGCGAGATAATCGATGGCGATGCCGATCGCCACGCCGATGGCCGCGCCGATCACCTGACCGCCCACGGGCTGGACGGCAGTACCGACCGCCGCACCTTGCAGCGCCGGCGTCGCGCGCGTCGCAGCGAGGTGCGACCCGCGCCGACATCTGCCCGAAACTGCGGGCCGCAATGCCATTGATCGCGCGGCCCAGAGTAAGCGCGCCGACCGTGCCGCCCGCCGCCGCCGTCCCCACGCCGACCACGCCGTCGAACGCGCGATCTTCCATCAGATAGGTGGGCGCCTTCCACTTCTGCGCATCCCAGTCGAGCTTGACGTTGGTCATCGAGGTCGTCGCCGGGATGTCCTCCATGTGGCTCGTGTTCTTGGCGAGGAACAGCTGAAGCCGCATGTCGCCATTGGCGATGACCCGGCGGTAGCTGTCATGGGCGTGCCGCACCGACTGTTCCACGCCCGCGGTGATGGTCTGGTCGCGAAGCTCGGGCTTCAGCACCTGCTCGGTGTAATTGCGCAGGAAATACGTCTCTACATCGGCCTGGATCGCCTCCGAAAGCGACTCGTACTTGCCGGTCTCGAAGAAGCGGCTCACGGCGGACGAGATGGTCTCCTTCAGCACCACGTAGGAGCGCTTCCAGGCGAAGAACCAGTCGGCGTAGGCGGCGATGGTCTGCTCGCGGTCCTGAAAGGCGAGCGCGAAACTGCGGTCGATGTCCTGGTGCGCCGCTTCCTTGATGCGCGCGCGCTCCTGATCGAGCATCAGGATAGTGTCGTTGACGAACGCGTCCGTCTCGGACTTGCTCGCCACGACCCGGTGCAAGGTCCCGTCGACGTCCTTGACGACGAGATCGACCGCGTCGGCCGGCAGGCTCTTGCTGGGGAAAAAGACGTCGAACATGCTCTGGTCCAGATGGACCGCGGCGGTGTGGTCGAGGTGGCGGTAGTAGCTGCGATAGAAATTGGTCCCGAGCGACAGCAGCGCATAAGCGATCAGCACCAGCCCGATGGCGATGCCGATCGGCTTGAGGAACATCCCGAGTGCCGACGGCTTGACGATTTTCTGCCTGACCGCGCGCGCACGGCGGCCAGCCTTCGCCGGCTCGTGCGAAGACGTATCGTCATAGTCCGCCACATCGGCGCTAGAAGTTGCGACAAGGGCGGTGCCCTGCCGTGGCATGTCGTCCAGCATGTCTTTTGACACCTCGGAGCTAAAAGTTAAGCGCTCCCCCCGGACCCCACCTCAATATAGGGGCGGATCGGCGCTCTTGTAAGCTTTTTGGGCGCGATCCGGCGAAAAGCGTTAGCGGCCGCAAGACCTTCATGCAAAGGGAACTTCACGTCCGGCTCTCTGGTTTCCCTCAAAACAGATGGAGTCTGCGTGATGCTGGAATCGGAGAAGCAAGGCGGGCAGCCGCCGCAAGAACAAGACCGTCAGCCCGGGCGCGAAACGGAGATGGTGCCTCGGCCGGAGTATGAGCCCCGCTACGCCGGCGCGGGCCGGCTCGAAGGCAAGTCCGTCATTGTCACGGGCGGCGACAGCGGCATCGGCCGCGCGGTCAGCGCGCTGTTCGCCCGGGAAGGCGCGAAGATCGCGATCGTGTATCTCGAGGAAGACAAGGACGCTAAGGACACCAAGGACCTGGTGGAGCGGGAGGGTGGCAAATGCCTCTTGATCAGGGGCGATATCGGCCAAGCGGCCTTCTGCGCCGATGCCGTGAAACAGACACTCGACCTCTTTGGCGGCCTCGATGTGTTGGTCAACAATGCCGCCGAGCAGCACACCGACGAGGATCTGGAGGACATCAGCGAGGCGCAGCTCGAGCGGACCTTTCGCACCAATTTCTATGGCTACTTCTTCATGACACAGGCGGCGCTTCCGCATCTCAAGCAAGGCGCGACAATCGTCAACACGGCCTCCGTCACCGCCTATCGCGGCCAAACCCAGCTCATGGACTATTCCGCGACCAAGGGCGCGATCGTCTCCCTGACCCGATCCCTGTCACAAGACTTGGCTGGCAAAGGCATTCGCGTGAATGCCGTCGCGCCGGGGCCGATTTGGACGCCGCTGATTCCCGCCAGCTTCGATGCTAAGAAGGTCGCAGAGTTCGGCAAGCACGTGCCCTTGGGCCGTGCCGGGCAGCCGAACGAAGTTGCGCCCTGTCACCTCTTCCTCGCCTGCGCGGACTCTTCTTATATGACCGGACAGGTCCTGCACCCCAATGGCGGAGAAATGGTCGGAAGCTGACCATCCGCTCTTTCGGCGTTCAGCCCCGGGCGGCCAGCCTGGAAATCCAGTCGAACAGTTCGTTGCGGTCGGTGCGGTATTCGGCTTGCGTGTTGCCGTCGTCGATCTTGATGGTGATGCCGCCGAGTGCGTTCACCACGGCGAAGGCATGCTCGTCCGTGACGTCGTCACCGGCGAAGATGGGCGTCCGCCCCTTGAACGGCGCCTCCTCCAGAAACGCGCGCACGGCCACACCCTTGTCCACGCCCTGGGGTTTGAGCTCGAACACCATCTTGCCCGGCAAGATCACGAGGTTGGGGTTTTTCGCGACCACCTCTTCGACAGAAGCGGCGCACGCCTCCGCAAGGTCCGGGCGCTGCCGGTAATGCAGCGCCACGGACGAGCTCTTGCGCTCCAGGATCAATTCGGGATTCGCATCGGCCAGCGGCTTCAGCATACGGTGCGCCGCTTCGACCGCCTCGGCGCCGTTGCCGTCGGCATGGATCCGCCCCGACGCGTCGCGCCGGACCGAGCCGTGCTCGGCCGCCGTCGGCAGGGCCAGCGGCGCGAGAAAGCCGTCGACCACATCGAGAGGACGGCCCGTCACGACGGCGACAGCGCCACCGAATCGATCGTCCAAGGCGCGGAGCAGATCGCGCACGCGGGGCTCCACCTGCACGAGATCGG
>NZ_LPWD01000094.1 GCF_001723295.1 Methyloceanibacter marginalis | reverse complement strand
CGGCGGCGGCTGGTTGCGGCGCGCGCGTGCTTGACAGCGCCGCCGCCCGCGGGCCCGGCGCCCGCCGCTTCCAGGGCGAACTCGTCTTCGCCGGTGGTCGGATCGAAGTGATGGGCCTCCATGGGCGGCAAGTCCGCCCCCTCCAGAGAAGGAGCATCATCTTGGGGGCGAGCTCCACATGCATCAGCTGCCCGGTCACCGCCTCGCGCAGACGGGACAGCATCCCCTCGAACAGGGTGAAGCTCTCGCTCTTGTACTCGTTGAGCGGGTCGCGCTGGCCGTAGCCGCGCAGGCCGATCACCTGGCGCAGATGTTCGAGCGTAATGATGTGCTCGCGCCATAGCCCGTCGATGGTCTGCAGCAGAACGGCGCGCTCGAGCTGGCGCATGATCTGCGGGCCGAACTGCGCCGCCTTCTTGGCGGCGGCTTCGTCGGTTGCCTTGATCAGCCGCTCGTGGATTTCCGCCTCGCCGATGCCTTCCTCGTCGGCCCAATCGGCGACGGGCAGATCGAGGCCGAAGATGTTGTTTACCTGGTCCTTCAGCCCGGCGAGGTCCCACTGTTCGGGGTAGGACTTTTCGGGGATCGCTTGGGCGACCAGGTCGTCGACCACGTAGCGGCGCATCTCGGCGACGGTCTCGTTCAGGTCCGCGTCGCCCAGGAGCTCGCGGCGCTGCTCGAAGATCGCCTTGCGCTGGTCGTTCATCACATTGTCGAATTTGAGCAGGTTCTTGCGAATGTCGAAGTTGCGCGCCTCGACCTTCGCTTGCGCCTTCTCCAGCGCCTTGTTGATCCAGGGGTGGACGATGGCTTCGCCGTCCTTGAGCCCGAGCGTGCGCAGCATTCCGTCCATGCGCTCCGACCCGAAGATGCGCATGAGGTCGTCCTCGAGCGACAGGAAGAAGCGGGAGCGGCCCGGGTCGCCTTGGCGGCCTGAGCGGCCGCGCAGCTGATTGTCGATGCGCCGGCTTTCGTGACGCTCGGTGCCGATCACGTAAAGGCCGCCCGCATCGAGCGCCTCTTTTTTCTTCTTGGCGATGTCGGCCGCGATCTCGGTGCGCCTCTTCTCGATCTCCTCCGGCGTGGGCTCCTTGCCCTTCTCCGCCTGCTCGGCGAGCCAGCTCTCGATTTGCATATCGGGATTGCCGCCAAGTTGAATATCGGTGCCGCGGCCCGCCATGTTGGTGGCGATGGTCACCGAGCCCGGCACGCCGGCCTGGGCGATAATAAACGCCTCTTGCTCGTGATAGCGCGCGTTGAGCACGTTGTGCGGAACCTTGTCCTTCTTTAGCAACTCCGACAGCACCTCGGACTTTTCGATGGAGGTGGTGCCCACCAGCATGGGCTGGCCGCGCTTCTGGGCGTCCTTGATGAGCTCGATGATCGCCAGATATTTCTCGTTCGCCGTGCGATAGACCTCGTCGTCCTCGTCGTTGCGGACCATGGGCATGTTGGTCGGCACCTCGACCACGTCGAGGCCGTAGATGTCCATGAACTCGTCCGCCTCGGTGGCGGCCGTACCGGTCATGCCGGCGAGCTTCTCATAGAGGCGGAAGTAGTTCTGGAAGGTGATGGTGGCGAGCGTCTGGTTCTCGGGCTGGATGGTCACATGCTCCTTGGCCTCGAGCGCCTGGTGCAGACCTTCCGAATAGCGCCGGCCGGACATCATGCGGCCGGTGAACTCGTCGATGATGACGACCTCGTCATTCTTCACGATGTAGTCGCGGTCGCGCAGGAACAGCTTGTGGGCGCGCAGCGCCTGCTGCACATGATGCACGATGCTGACGTTTTCCACGTCGTAGAGGGACTCGCCCTTCAGCAGGCCGGCCTCGCTCAAGAGCTGCTCGACATGCTCGTTGCCCGCTTCGGTGAGCGTCACGTGGCGGGTCTTCTCGTCGAGCTCGTAGTCCCCTTCGACCAGCTTGGGAATGAACACGTCGATGGTGGTGTAGAAGTCCGAGCGGTCGTCGAGCGGCCCGGAAATGATGAGCGGCGTGCGCGCTTCGTCGATGAGAATGGAGTCCACCTCGTCGACGATGGCGAAGAAGTGGGCGCGCTGCACCATCTCCTCTTTGGTGTACTTCATGTTGTCGCGCAGATAGTCGAAGCCGAATTCGTTGTTCGTGCCGTAGGTGACGTCGCAGGCATATTGCGCCTTGCGTTCCGCGTCGTTCATGTCGTGCACGATGGTGCCGACGGTCAGCCCCAGAAATTCGTAGACGGCGCTCATCCAGGCGGCGTCGCGGCTGGCCAAATAGTCGTTGACGGTGACGACATGGACGCCGCGGCCGGCGAGAGCGTTGAGATAGACGGGCAGGGTGGCCACAAGCGTCTTGCCTTCACCGGTCTTCATCTCGGCGATGCGGCCCTCGTGCAGCACCATGCCGCCGATCAGCTGCACATCGAAATGACGCTGATGAAGCGTGCGCTTGGCGGCCTCGCGGACCGTGGCAAAGGCTTCCGGGAGTAAATCGTCGAGGGTCTCGCCGCCGGCGAGGCGCTTGCGGAATTGGTCGGTACGGGCGCGAAGGTCTTCGTCGGACAGCGCGGCGGTTTCGGGTTCAAGCGCGTTGATGGCCTCGACCGCGCTTGTGAACGTCTTGAGCCTACGGTCGTTGGCGGAGCCGAAGACTTTGGTGGCGAAGTTGCCGAAGGAAAGCATCGAACCTTATGCCTCTTATGGCCTGAGCCGGGCCGATTGGGGCTGTGGTGAAACAAACCCTCTAGGTCCGTGGCTGACGATGTGTGGTGATCCCCGGCGAATGCTCGCCAAACCGTCTTCGGAAAATGACGAAAAATGCCGGGGATCAACGCGGTTGAGACATAAGAGGCGCCCTTACCCTTGTCAACGCGACGTGGGGGAGCAGGCGGCGGCTCAGGCCGGCTCCTTGGCGGCGGAAACGCCGGCCTTGCCGATGTCGTCCAGGTGCTTTTGGAGGGAGAGCTTGCTCAAGCTGGCAAGTGGCAGGTTGACGAAGATCGAGATGCGCTGGTTCAGCATACGGAAGCAGTCGTCGAAGGCGAAGGCCTTCTCCGCTTCGGTGCCCTCCACAGCGGCAGGATCGGGCAAACCCCAATGGGCGGTCATGGGCTGGCCCGGCCAGACGGGACACACCTCGTTCGCGGCGTTGTCGCACACGGTGAACACGAAATCGAGCTTCGGCGCGTCCGGGCCGGCGAACTCTTCCCAGGATTTGGAGCGGAGGCTCGAGACGTCGAAATTCGTCTTTCGGAGCAGGTTCAGCGCCCGGGGATTGACTTCACCGGTCGGCATGCTGCCGGCGCTATAGGCGTGAAATTTGCCCATCCCCTCGCGGTTCAGCAGGCATTCGGCCAGGATCGAGCGGGCCGAGTTGCCGGTGCACAAGAAGAGCACGTTCAACGGGTCGTGACTGTTGGCAACGTTCATGGCGGTTTCCTCCAGTTATTCCGAACAACACGCAGAGAGTGTGGACTCGATCACCGGCCCGCAAACGGCAGGCTCGCCTTGGCAGCAATCCTCCACCAGGAAGGAGAGCAGGGCCCGGGTGCCATCGAGGTCCACGGCGTAGATCACGGAACGGCCGGCTTTCCGGGCCTGCACGAGCTTGGCGCGGCAGAGGATGGCAAGGTGCGATGACATTGTATTGTGAGGCACGCCGAGTGCCCGGGCGATATCGCCGGCGGCCATTTCCTTGCTGCCGGTGCGGATGAGCAGGCGAAAGACTTTGAGCCGGCTTTCTTGGGCCAACGCGCTCAAGGCGGATACGGCGTGGGATATGTCCATAATTCTGGAAATATAGACGAGAATGGGCGGGCGTCAATTCCTGCCGCTTGGCAATGGCCGGGGCCAACGCTAAGAAGGGCGTTGGGGGAAGCGCCCAAACCCGCGCGCCACGCCATTCGTTGAGCGAATGGCGCGCAGAAGACGAAGGATAAAATCCTGTGAAAACTTGGTCAGCCTTGCTGCTCCTCGCAGCGTCCGTTTCTTTTGTGCCTCTCGCCACCGCTGCCGACGACGCCGTCGTGGCCCGTGTCGATGGGGTGGATATCAAGCAGTCCGATCTCGACTTCGCCGCCTCCGAGGTGGGTCCTCGGCTGGGCAATTACCGCCCCGAGGACCGCAAGCGCGTGCTTCTGCAATTCGTCATCGAGAACGAGCTGATGGCCGCGGCCGGCAAGAAGGAGAATCTGGACCAGACCGACAACTTCGACGCACGGGTCAAGTATCACCAGCGGCGCGCACTGCGCGATGCATACTTTGACGCGAGCATCTCCGGCGCGGTGGAAGAGGCGGACGCCAAGAAGATCTACGAAGACAAGATCGCCAAGACAAAGCCGGAGCAGGAAGTGCATGCCCGGCATATTCTCGTCGGCACCGAGGACGAAGCGAAAAAGGTGAAGGAACGCCTGGAAAAGGGCGAGGACTTCGCCGCTGTGGCCAAGGAAACGTCGAAGGACACGAACGCCGAAGGCGGCGATCTCGGCTTCTTCTCCCGCGGCCAGATGCTGAAGCCGTTCGAGGAGGCGGCCTTCGCGCTCGACGTTGGCAAAATTTCCGATCCGGTGCAGACGCAGTTCGGCTGGCACATCATCAAGGTCGAGGAAAAGCGCGATCAGAAGCTGCCGAGCTTCGATGAGGTCAAGGAAGCCATCAAGACCCAGCTCGTGGCCCAGAAGGCGCAGGCCGTGGTCACGGATTTGCGGAACGGGGCCGAGATCGAGATCGTCGACCCGGACATCAAGCGGTCCATGGACGACGCCGCCATGCGAGGCGAAGCGCCGCCCCTGCCCGATGAAGAATTCGACGAGGACCATTAAGCCTCCAGCGATGAGCCTTGGCTAAGATCTCGCCTTTCGCGCCACCCGACCTGCCCGCGCTACCGGCGATCGAGGGGGTGCGCTTGGCCGCCTGCGCGGCCGGTATCCGCTATCCTGGACGCACGGATCTCCTGCTCGCCCTCTTCCAGCCGACGACCACGGTCGCCGGCGTGTTCACGAGGTCAAAGACCGCATCCGCGGCGGTCGAGTGGTGCCGGGAGCATTTGCGCCACGGCATGGCGCGCGCGCTGGTGGTCAATTCCGGCAACGCCAACGCCTTCACCGGCATGCGCGGACGCGAGGCGGTGAAAGAGACCGCGCAGGCCGCGTCGCGCGTGGCCGATTGTCTCGAGGCGGACGTGTATATCTCGTCCACCGGGGTGATCGGCGAACCGCTCGATCCCGGCAAGTTCGTCGGCCGGCTTGTCGAGCTTGCCGATCGGGCCGAGCCGGACGCCTACCAGATGGCGGCACGGGCGATCATGACCACCGACACGTTCCCCAAGCTCGCCACGCGATCCTGCGAGATCGGCGGGGTCACGGTGACGCTCAACGGCATCGCCAAGGGCGCGGGCATGATCGCGCCGGACATGGCGACCATGCTGGCCTATCTGTTTACGGACGCGGCGATTGAACCTGCCGCGCTCCACGAAGTCATGGCGCCGCTCGTCGAAGACAGCTTCAACGCCATCACCATCGACAGCGACACCTCGACCAGCGACACGGTGCTGCTGTTCGCCACCGGCGCGGCGGCGGCGCGCGGTGCCCCGCGGATCGCGCATGGCGATGACCCCCGCCTCGAAGGGTTCCGTGCGGCGCTGTTCGATCTGATGCGCGATCTCGCCCATCAGATCGTCAAGGACGGCGAGGGGCTCACCAAATTCGTGAAAGTGACGGTCACCGGCGCCGAGTCGAAGGCAGCCGCCCGCGTCATTGCCAAGTCCATCTGCAACTCTCCTCTGGTGAAGACGGCTCTTGCCGGCGAGGACCCGAATTGGGGCCGCATCGTCATGGCGGTTGGCAAGGCGGGCGAGCGGGCCGACCGCGACAGGCTGGCGATCTGGTTCGGCGATATCGAGGTGGCCAAGGACGGCGAGAGGGCGTCGACCTATGAAGAGGCGAAGGGCGCGGCCTATATGAAGCGTCCCGAGATCGATATCGCCGTTGACGTGGGCGTGGGTGAGGGGCGGGACACCATGTGGACCTGCGATCTCACCAAAGAGTATATCGCCATCAACGCCGACTATCGGTCGTAAGCCGCGCATGGGGCACGACGGCGGAAAGCGCGTCATGCTCGTTGCGGCCTGCGTGTTGATCGATGCGCAAGACCGCCTGCTCATCACCCAGCGGCCGGAAGGAAAGCCGCTCGCGGGCCTGTGGGAGTTCCCGGGCGGCAAGGTGGAAAGGCACGAGACCCCCGAGGCCGCGCTGATCCGGGAGCTCAAAGAGGAGCTCGGAATCGCGGTATCGGAGCCGGGACTCATTCCCTTAACTTTTGCCAGTCATGCTTACCCCTCGTTTCATCTGCTCATGCCGGTCTACGCGTGCCGGCGCTGGCAGGGAGACATGACGGCGCATGAGGGCCAGGCGCTCGCCTGGGTCGGCGCCGAAGCGCTGTCCGCCTACGCCATGCCGCCGGCGGACGAACCATTGAAAGAGACGCTGCCAGGTCTCTTGAGACTGCTAGGGGAGAGCGATGCGGGCGACTGAGAACGAGCAGCAAGAAGGGTTCAAGGCACGGCTCGGGACTGTGCTGTGCGCCTTTGCGTCGGATTGCTCCGGCGCCACGATCGTCGAGTATGCCGTCTTATTGGCCGGTCTCTGCGCTGCCGTCCTAGCCGGGGTCGCTGCGTTGGGAGGTGGCTTAGAGACCGCTTTCGGACAAATCGCCGGGTTGCTCGGCTAGACGCTTCTATCCTTCTTCGTCTTTGGATGTTTTTCGGAACGGTGCCTTGTCGCCGGCCGCATGCTCCTGCGTGTGAAGGGCGTCGGCGAGCCGCGCCCGCGCGCTGCCGGGCTTCAACGGCTGCTGCTGACTGGCATGCGGCGCCCATCCGCTGAAGAACACGAATTGGAACGTCGCGGTGATCCTACCGTCCGGCGTGCTGTATCGTTCGCGATAAATGTCCTCGGCGCGCGTTAGCGTGCGGCGGTGAAGCGGCGCCTTGCTGCGGCCGTCAACACATTGCCGCCGCCAAGCGCGCGCACCTCGCGCATCAGTTCGCGCGGCGAGGGGTAGACGACGGTCAGGTCCTCCGCGTCCGCCACCGGCAGGGCGAAGCCGCGCGCTGCAGCAGCGCTCCGTAAGCGCGCACGTCGCCAAACGGCGAGACGCGCGGGGAGGCGCCGCCCTCCAGCTCGCCTTCGGCCTCGAGCAGGCATTCGCGCAGTTCGATCAGCGCCCGGGCACCGAGGGCCGCGGCCATGAACAAGCCATCGGGAGCGAGCGCCCGCCGGATTTGGATGAGGCTGCCGGGCAGGTCGTTGACGCGGTGCAGCGCCAGACCCGAGACGACGAGGTTCAGGCTTGCGTCCTTGAAAGGAAGCAGATCCTCGTCGCAGACAAGCGCCGGCCGGGGGCACAGCGCGGCGTAGTCGTACACGCTCTCGGCATAGATCATCTCGCCCACGGATGGCAGCGCACCGACGGTGCGGCCCAAGAGACCGTGAAACGCCCCGAGATCGAGGGCGCGCGGGAAGTCTCGCAGCATGATCTCGACGCGCTCGGCGATCTCGCGGGCCACATGCGCAATCAGAAACTCGCGCTCCGCGACCTCGTGGGCAAAGCGGGCGCGGCGCTGGCGCAGCAGGCGACGGTCGAAGAGGGTCTGGTCGTCGCTCATGACGCCTCCCGCGCGGCTCTCCGGCGCTGTATGATGCGTGCCATGTCGATGAGCCAAATACAGTCTCCGCGCAGGCTCGCGTGGCGCTCGGCGCTCGGCGCGGCCGCGGATCTGTTGCTGCCGCCGGTGTGCATCGGCTGCCGGGCGCGCGTCCAGTCCCATGGGCTTCTGTGTGGCGATTGCTTCGCCGGAATCGAGTTCATCGCGCCTCCTCTTTGCGCCCGGCTCGGCGTGCCGCTGCCTTACGACGTGGGCACGCCGTCCTTGTCGGCGGCGGCGATCGCCGCGCCCCCAGTCTACGACCGGGCGCGGGCCGTGGCGCGCTATTCGCAGACCATGCGCGATCTGATCCAGAGCTTCAAATATCGCGACCGGCAGGAGGGGCTCGCCCTTTTCAGGCGCTGGATGGCACACGCGGGCGCCGAGCTTCTGGCCGACGCCGATCTGATCGTGCCGGTGCCGCTCTATCGCTCGCGCTGTGGTGGCGGCGCTTTAACCAGTCCGCCCTTTTGGCCCAAGGCGTGGCGCGGCTGGCGAGCGTGCCTGCCGATTGCTTCGTGCTGAAGCGCGTGCGGCGTACGGCAAGTCAGGTGGGGCTCACGGCCGAGCAGCGCAAACGCAATGTGGCCGGCGCTTTTAGGGTGGACCCGGGGCGCAAGTCCGAGCTCAAGGGCAAAAAGATCGTCGTGGTCGACGACGTCATC
>NZ_LPWD01000093.1 GCF_001723295.1 Methyloceanibacter marginalis | reverse complement strand
GCCCAAGCGCCGCACGCTCGCGACGCTCGGCCTGACGCTGGCGTTTCTGCTCGGATTCGGCAGCCAAGTGAGCGCGCAAGGCGCGGCGCCGGATGCCTCCCCCGGGCCCACCGGGCCGGGGAGCGTGGTGCGCGAGACTCACGGGGCGTGGCAGGTCAGCTGCCGCACGCCGCCGGGCGCCAAGGAAGAAAAGTGCGCGCTGGTGCAAAGCGTGACCGCCGAAGACCGGCCTAATGTGGGGCTGACGGTGGTTTTCTATGAGGCAATTGGCGAGAATAAGAAGCTGTTGCGGGTCGTCGTGCCGCTCGGCGTGCTGCTGCCCACCGGGCTCGGCCTCAAGATCGACGATCAGGACGTGGGCAACGCCCCTTTCCTCAAATGCGGCAAGCGCGGCTGCGTGGCCGAGGTGGTGCTTCAGGACGAGGTGATCGCCAAGCTGAAGCAAGGCACGAATGCGATGTTCATCATTTTCGACACGCCTGAGGCCGGCATCGGCATTCCGGTCTCCCTCCAGGCTTCACCGACGCCTTCGCCAGCCTGAAATAGCGGCGCCTTAACCCCCTGCAGACACAAAAAAATCGGCGGCAGAAAAGGAGAAATCTGCCGCCGATTCATCCGTCTTGGGGGACGGATAACGCCCTTCCGTGCAGGGTCGGAGAGGACGCGACTTGGTTAGTATATGGCTTGCCGGACCAGGCTTTCAAGTTTGCCGCCCCGATACCGTAAACCGGCGCGACGAGGGATGGCCGGGCCCCAAGAAGGCGTCACAGATGCCGCAGTATAGTTGATTGTCGAGAGCGGCATCGCCAATTCAGCGGCGACCCGGGGCTCCGCCTTCGCCCCCTAGCCAACACCACGGATGGAGACCGGCAGCATGCAAGCCAAGCTTTTCACGCCCCTGAACCTCGGCGATCTGACCTTGCCCAACAGGATCGTCATGGCCCCTTTGACGCGCAACCGTGCGAGGCCCGACGGCGACGTCCCGCATGCGCTGAACGTCGAGTACTACGCGCAGCGCGCGTCGGCCGGCCTGATCATCACCGAGGCCACCCAGATCACGCCGGAAGGCAAGGGCTACATCCAGACACCTGGCATCTACAGCGCCGAACAGATCGCGGGCTGGCGCAAGGTCACCGAGGCCGTTCACGCCAAGGGGGGCCGTATCTTCCTCCAGCTCTGGCATGTGGGGCGCATCTCCCACGTGTCGCTACAGCCGGACGGAAAGCAGCCGGTCGCCCCCTCGCCGATCGCCGCCAAGGCGCAGACCTTCATCGCCACGGGCTTTGCCGACGTCTCCCGAACCCCG
>NZ_LPWD01000092.1 GCF_001723295.1 Methyloceanibacter marginalis | reverse complement strand
TCCATGAGGATGAGTTCGTGTACGTGCTCGAAGGGGAGGCGACTCTCGTCACCGATGCGGGCGAGACGGTGCTCAAGCCAGGGATGGCGGCCGGCTTCCCCGCGGGCCGCGCCGACGGGCATCATCTGATCAATCGTGGCGATCGACCGGTTCTCTATCTGGAGGTTGGCACCCGTGCCGGCCACGAGGAGGCGCATTACAGCGACATCGACCTTAAGGCGCGTAAAGTCGGCAGCCGCTTTGTGTTCACCCACCGAAATGGCGATCCCTACCCATGAGCGCGACACTCGGACAGCGCGCGGCCAAGGCGCTGATGCTGGCGCCGATCATGGCGTACCGCTACTCGTTCTCGGCGCTTGTGGGCGGCCATTGCAGGCATCTGCCGACTTGCTCCGACTACGCGCGCGAGGCCATCGACACCAACGGGGCGTGGAAGGGGGGCTGGCTCACGCTCGCCCGGCTGTGCCGCTGCCATCCTTGGGGCAGCGCGGGGCTCGACCCGGTGCCCGACCTTCGTCACGAGTGCCATCCCTTGGCCCCTTGGCGCTACGGCCGCTGGCGCCCAAATAAAAGTGACGCGGCAGGCAATTCCCGCTAAAAGCGGCGCCGCACACCAAACAGTCCATCTTACCTGCGCTGGTACGCAGGAGTGAGAGGAGCGACAGATGATTTCCCTCAAGTTTCCCGATGGTTCCGCGCGCGACTTCGAATCCGGAGTCACGGGCCGCGACGTTGCCGCGTCGATCGCTAAATCACTCGAGAAGAACGCTGTTGCCGTCGAGATCGACGGCAAGTTGCGTGATCTCGGCGAGCCGATCGAGAGCGATGCCAGCATTCGCATCATCAAGCGCACCGATCCGGAGGCGCTCACGCTGATCCGCCACGACGCTGCGCATGTCATGGCCGAAGCGGTGCAGGCGCTGTATCCGGACACGCAAGTCACGATCGGCCCGGTTATCGAGAACGGCTTCTATTACGATTTCGCGCGGGAGGAGTCCTTCACGCCGGAGGATTTGCCGGTCATCGAGAAGAAGATGGCCGAGATCATCGCTTCCAATCATCCATTTACCGTCGAGGTGTGGAGTCGCGACAAGGCGCGGGAGGTGTTCGCCAAGAAGGGGGAAGGCTTCAAGGTCGAGCTCGTCGACGCAATCCCCGAAGGCGAGGACGTCAAAGTCTATCACCAGGGTAACTGGTTCGACCTGTGCCGTGGGCCGCATATGGATACCACCGGCCGCATCGGCAAAGGCTTCAAGCTGCTCAAGATCGCGGGCGCCTATTGGCGCGGCGATTCGAACAATCCGATGCTCCAGCGCATCTACGGCACGGCCTGGGCGAGCGAAGACGATCTCAAGGCTTATCTCCATCAGCTCGAGGAGGCGGAGAAGCGCGATCATCGGCGCCTGGGCCGCGAGATGGATTTGTTCCACTTCCAAGAGGAGGCGCCGGGCGCCGTGTTCTGGCACGCGAAGGGCTGGGCGCTGTTCCAGGCTCTGATCGGCTATATGCGCCGGCGCCAGAACGATTGGGGCTATGTGGAGGTGAACTCGCCGGACATGATGGAACGCACGCTGTGGGAGCAATCGGGCCATTGGGAGAAGTTCGCCGAGAACATGTATATCGCCGAGACGCCCGATGACCGCGTGTTCTGCTGCAAGCCCATGAACTGTCCGGGGCATGTGCAGATCTTCAAGCACGGTCTTAAGAGCTATCGCGATCTACCCTTGCGCATTGCCGAATTCGGCAAAGTGCACCGTTACGAGCCTTCCGGTGCGCTGCATGGTCTCTTGCGCGTGCGCCACTTCACGCAAGACGACGCGCATATCTTCTGCACCGAGGATCAGATCACCGAGGAGTGCGTGAAGCTCAACGAGCAGATGCTCTCCATCTATCGCGATTTCGGCTTCGAGGACGTGCGCATCAAGTTTTCCGACCGCCCCGAAAAGCGGGTTGGCGCCGATGCGGTGTGGGATAAGGCTGAAGCCGCTCTGAAACGTGCCGTCGAAGCGGCCGGACTCTCCTACGAGCTGAACCCGGGCGAGGGTGCGTTCTATGGACCGAAGCTCGAATATGTTCTGCGCGACGCCATCGGGCGCGAATGGCAATGCGGCACGATCCAGGTCGATCTCAACATGCCGGAGCGCCTCGGCGCCTTCTATATCGGTCCCAGCGGCGAGAAGGCGGCGCCGGTGATGATCCATCGCGCCATGTTCGGCTCGCTGGAGCGCTTCACGGGCATTCTCATCGAGCATCATGCGGGGCACTTGCCGCTGTGGCTCGCGCCGACCCAGGCTGTGGTCGCCACCATCGTCTCCGATGCCGACGACTACGCCGAGAAAGTGCTGGCACGGCTGAAGGAGGCGGGCTTGCGCGCCGAGGCCGATCTTCGCAACGAGAAAATCAACTACAAGGTGCGCGAGCACTCGATGGCGAAGGTGCCGGTGCTGCTGGTGGCCGGCAAGCGCGAAGCGGAAGAGGGTACGGTGTCGGTACGCCGGCTCGGCTCACAAAAGCAAGAGGTCATGAGCCTCGATGCTGCCGTTCAGGCGCTCGTCGATGAGGCCGTGCCGCCGGACCTACGTCAGCACAAGAAGGCGGCGTAGCCTGACACTCTGAAGCGATCGCCCAAAACTGAAATCGCTGCCTGAAAATCGGTCGCGCGCCCGTACGGCCGAGGCGTACTATCGCGACCATGAGCACGCAGCAGCTTACTGGACGAGCCGACGAATTCTTCCGCGCCCTGCAGCGTCGCGACGCCTCCTACGAGGGCATTTTCGTGGTCGGGGTGAAGACGACCGGCATTTTCTGCCGCCCGACTTGCTCGGCGCGGAAACCCTTGCGCGCCAACGTCGAGTTTTTTCCCGGTGCGCATGAGGCGCTGTACGCCGGCTTTCGTCCGTGTCTGCGGTGCAAGCCGATGCATGTCGGACGCGAGGTTCCCCCCTTGGTGGAGGAGCTTCGGCGCCAGGTCGAGGAGGGGCTATCGGAACCTTTGCGGGATCGGGATCTGATGCGCAAAGGAATCGATCCGTCGACCGCGCGGCGGCAGTTTCAGAGATATTTCGGCATGTCGTTTCACGCCTATCAACGCGCGCGGCGCATGGGTTCCGCCCTGGCCGCCGTCAGAAAGGGGACAAATCTCTTGGACACGCAATTGGCGCACGGTTTCGAATCGTCGAGCGGGTTTCGGGAAGCGTTCGCGAAGCTGTTTGGCACCGTTCCTTCGAAGGCAAACGGCGTGCACTGCCTCTTCGCGCGCTGGATCGAGACGCCCCTCGGCGCAATCCTCGTCCTGGCGAATGATAGCGGGCTCTATGTGCTGGATTGGGTGGATCGGCGCGGACTTGAGCGTGAGATTCTTCGGCTGCGGCACAAGACCAAGTTTGCCATCGTGCCGGGCGATCATCAGTTGCTGGATCAGGCAAACCGCGAGATCGGTGAATATTTCCGCGGCACGCGCGCGCGTTCAGCTTGCCGTTCGCTCCGCGCGGCACGGAGTTTCAAGACGCGTCTGGAATGCGCTGTTGGAAATTCCGCCCGGCGAAACGCGGTCCTATGCGGAAATTGCCAAAAATATTGGCGCACCGAAAGCCGTGCGCGCCGTGGCTCGCGCCAATGGCGACAACTTCCGCGGAATCGTGATTCCCTGTCACCGAGTCATCGGCAGCGACGGTTCGCTGACCGGCTATGGTGGCGGGCTCCCGCGAAAGAAATGGTTGCTTGAGCACGAACGTTCAATGGTGTGCGCCGCCGCCGCTCCGACCCAGCGCCTCAAGGCGTCGACGGGCGGAATAGAGCGCCGGGGGTTGAGCAGCGGCGCGTTGGGATCCGCGGGCGCGCGCGTGAAGCCGTCGAAGCCGACCGCGCCGCCGGGACCTTCGCCAGCCAAGCCGCCTGTGCCCGGCGGGGGTGCTTCCGGTGGATCGAGGAGGGCTTTCAGTGCTTCCGGCGAGGTGGGACCGTCCTCGATCGCCACTTCGATCTGCTTGTCGTTGCCGGGCTCGATGGAAAATTTGCGCGTGTAGCTCTGTCCGTCGTGATCGGCCACCACGGCATAGCTGCCGGCAGCAAGGATGTGGGTCGGAAGCGCGCCCACGTTCGACTTTACCGTGTCGCCGGCGGAGGTGAGGATCGTCCATTTCGTATTGGCGAGTGCCTCGCCGCCCAGGCTCTGCACGAGGCGGAAGGTGATCTTCGCCCCAGTATGCTTGATGGTCGCCTCGGTGATGCGTCCCGGCTCCACCGTCACGTCGACGCCGATGCTGGCATTCGCATCCCCGTAATGGCTCCTCAAGTGATAGGCGCCGGCATTGAGGCGAATGACCCTGTGGGGCTGGGCGTCGGCAAGGATGGTCTCGCGGTTGCCGAACTGGTCTTGCTCGTCCGACATGATGTCAAAGCGGACGGTGCCTTTGGGGCATTCCTCTCCGGTCGCAAGCAAGGCCCGCATGGCAAGTCCGCCGGTGTTGAGGACGAAGGTCTCCTCGAGGGACTTCCCGCCCTCCACCTTGATCTTCCTGGTCAGGTTGGAGAGCCCATAGGCGGCGTTGACCAAGTATTCTCCGGGAAGCAGGGCCGCTGTCGGCGTCGGCTCGCGATGCGTGCTTATCAGCTCGAAGCCGCCATCGGACTTGGCTTTCGCGTTGTAGACCCGCCAGATCAGACCCGATTGCAGTTTGGCGCCCCCTTCGGTGATGAGCGCCTTGAAGCTCACCGGCACGGGCCGCAGCGGCTGGGTCTTGGGCGGCGCCGGCGAGACGGGCACCACACGCTGTGCCTGCGCTTGCGGGGCATCCGGCTGCGGCGCCCCTGATTTCAGCACGGCGGTCTCGCCCAGCTTCTGCGTGGCCATGTGTCCCGGCCCAGGAGGCGGGGGCGGGGCCTCGGCGATCGGCGCGGCCGGTGCCGGTGGTGCGCTAATGGCCGCGAACACGGCGCCCAGTCCGGTCTGAAGTCAGCCTCGTTGCCGGCGGTGATGAACTTGCCGCCGGTCACCTTGGCCATGCAGGCCAGCGGCTCGAGGTCGGCAGGCTTGTCGCCGAGCCCCACCACGTGGATGCGCAAGCCCTTGGTCTTTTGCTTGAGCCCCTCGGCTGTCACACAAAGATCGGCGTCGCAGGTGTCCCCGCCATCGGCGATGAGCACGACGTCGAGGGTCTTGCCGTCGCCTGCAAGCGAGGCCGCGTCGCCGATGGCCGCGGCGATGGGGGCTTGGCCCGTGGCCCTGATGCCGCCGAGGAGCTTCGCGAAGCTGCCGCCATTGAGCTCGCCCGTTTTGGCCAGGATCTCGCTGTCGGCACAATTTGAATCCTTGCGATGCCCGAAGGCCACGAGCCCCAGAGAGAATTGATTGGCCTGGCTGGGGATCGCCTGCGTGAGCGCGCTAAGTGCCACATCGAGCTTGGCGGTCTCGCCGAGCTTGTCCCCCATGCTCTTTGAAGCATCGAACACAAGGACCGCAGCAGGCCGGTCGGGCGCGGGCGCGGGCGCATCCTCGGCTGCCGCTATTCCGGCGCCGAAGAAAAGAGCGGGCAAAAGCAAGAGCTTCAGCGCCGCGAAGTGCTTCCCCCGCATGGCGTTTCTCTTCCGATTTGTCGACCGCCCCGCCCCTTATACAGGCAACAGGCGGCCATCACGCTTGGAAATTTGATCGCGAATAAGGCCGATTTTTGAACCTATCGGCGCCGATTGGACGCAAGGGACGAAGATTGTTGGATTGCCCGTTTCACGATATGCAGCATGGCCTTAGCCAGTCATTGTGAGCGCATGTCTAATCCCACTCTCGATCACCTTTTGAGCCGCCGGTCGGTCTCGGCCAACGCGATGACCGAACCCGGTCCCGACGCGGATCAGCTCGGTCAAATCCTGACTGCTGGGGCCCGCGTGCCGGACCACAAGAAGCTCGTGCCTTGGCGCTTTATCGTCTTTGAGGGCGCCGCCCGGGAAGCCTTCGGACAGGTGATCGCGGAAGCCTGCCGCGCCGAGGAGGACGAGCCCAGCACGTTTCGTCTCGACACGGAGGCCAAGCGTTTCCTGCGGGCCCCCGTGGTCGTCGCCGTGATCTCCCGCGTTGTCCAGACGCCTGCCGTGCCCGAATGGGAGCAGGTCCTGTCCGCGGGCGCGGCCTGCCAGAATTTGATGTTGGCAGCGACGGCGCTCGGCTTTGGCGCGCAATGGATCACCGAATGGTATGCTTTCAGCCCGGGCGTACGGCAGGCGCTGAACTTGTCGGAAAATGAGCGCGTCGCCGGCTTCATCTATATCGGCACGGCGAAGGAGAGGCCCGAGGAGCGGGACCGGCCCGCGCTCGCCGATATCGTTACAACCTGGCAGGCTTGAAACGCTTCTGCACGCCCGTAGGATCACGGCCCATGTTCTATGACGCGGTTGCCAACACGCACGGCCTGCAATGGGATCCGTTCAAGGCTCTGGTCAGCCCCCGTCCGATCGGCTGGATCTCCACGCTCGGCAAGAACGGCGTGGTCAATCTGGCGCCTTACAGCTTCTTCAACGCGGTCGCCACCGACCCGCATTTCGTGATGTTCTCTTCGGGCGGGCGGAAGGACAGCCAGCGCAACGCGGAAGAGACGGGAGAGTTCGTCTGCTCTCTTGCCACCTACGATCTGCGCGACGCCATGAACCGCACCTCACAGCATGTCAGTCCCGAGGTGGACGAGATGGTTCTCGCCGGGCTGACGCCCGCACCTTCGAAGCTGGTGGCGCCGCCGCGTGTGGCAGAGTCGCCCGTGGCCTTCGAGTGCAAATATTGGCGGACCATCGATCTCCCAGGCCCGAACGGCGGTCCTGGGACTCATGCCATCGTGCTCGGCCAGGTGATCGGCGTGCATATCGATGACCGGACCATCGTCGACGGCAAGGTGGACGTGACCAAGCTCAAGCCCATCGCGCGGTTGGGCTATGGCGACTATGCGGTGATCGATCAGGTGTTCGAGCTGTCGCGGCCTCAATAGCCGAACTGCTCGGCAAGGATGCGCTCGGCGAGCGTGTGGCCGGGATCGAACATCATGAAGAGGTCGATGCCGCTCGCTTCGCCCACTTCGACGGCGACCACGTCGCGGAACTCGGTATGGTCGGCCACGGCGCTGACCGGGCGCTTGTTCGGCTCCAGCACCTCGATCAGCACCTTGGCCTCGTTGGGCAGCAGCGCGCCGCGCCAGCGCCGCGGGCGGAAGGGACTGATCGGGGTGAGCGCGAGCAGCGGCGCGGTGATGGGCAGGATCGGCCCATGGGCGGAGAGGTTGTAGGCGGTGCTGCCGGCGGGCGTGGACACCAATACGCCGTCGCAGATCAGCTCTTCCAGCCGGGTGGTACCGTCGACGCCGATCTTCAGCTTGGCCGCTTGGTGGATCTGGCGGAACAGCGAGACCTCGTTGATGGCGAGCGCTTCGCGGGTCGCGCTGTTCACATCTCGCACGGTCATGCGCAGAGGATGGATGACGGTGATCTCCGCCGCCTCCAGCCGGTCTTTCAGCCGGTTCTCCGTGTAGTCGTTGAGCAGGAAGCCGACCGAGCCCCGGTTCATGCCGTAGATCGGAATGCGGCTGTGAAGGTGGTCATGCATGGTCTGAAGCATCAGGCCGTCGCCGCCGAGCGCAACGATCGCGTCCGCTTCCTCCGGCGCCACGTTGCCGTAACGCTTGGTAAGCGCCTTGAACGCATCCTTCGCCTCATTGGTCTCGCTGGCGACGAAGCAAATCTTTTCGAAGCGTGCCATGATCACTCTACTGCGCTTGCCGGCCCAAGGATCCGCTCTTGGGAGAAGGCACTATAAAGCTGTGGTGATAAAGTCGTGCAAGTGTCTCAAGGGACGGTGAATGGAGATCGCATGCGGAACGAAGACCGGCCGATCCTGATCTATACGACTTTCCCGAGCCTGGAGGACGCCAAGCGCGTGGGCGAGGCGCTGGTGGCGGCCCGGCTTGCGGCCTGCGTCAATGCGTTTCCCGGCATGATCTCCATCTTCGAGTGGAACGGTGCGGCGGGAGACCGCCGAGGAGGTCGCCATGATCATCAGACGCGCGAAAGCCTCAAGGATCAGGTGATG
>NZ_LPWD01000091.1 GCF_001723295.1 Methyloceanibacter marginalis | reverse complement strand
GCCGGGACGAGCCCGGCCATGACGAAGATCTCAGATCAGAAGCGCGATTAGCTGCTGCGATAATCCTGGACGCGGGTGGCGCGCAGGCCCGGCAGGCCGTGCTTGTCGATGGAGCGCTGCCAGCTCAGGAACTCGTCCACGGTCAGCGTATAACGCTCGCAGGCTTCCTCGAGGCTGATCAGACCGCCACGCACGGCGGCCACGACCTCGGCCTTACGGCGAATGACCCACCGCTTGGTGTCCTTCGGGGGGAGATCGGCCACGGTCAGCGGGCTGCCGTCCGGTCCAATCACATATCTGACACGCGGCCTGTAATGCTCAGTCATCGTACGCAACACTTCCAAACTCGATGAGCTTCAATCTAGGTGGAAGCTAGCAGAGGCCCATTTAAGAATTGCCTAAGCTGTCCGGTAAAAGAAGCTGCAAGGAAATAGCCAAAACTTGCTGAATTCGCTGAGACTTCCAGGCCTTTCCAAGTGCTTCTACTGGTCTTCCAGGGGCTCTGTCCTTGCGTCTCAGGCGTCCCCTGCCTATGTTCTGGGCCATCTGGAAGGGCTGAAATGAGCCCACGCGGGGCGTCACAGACTGTCTATAATCAAGACCAAGGTCGGCAAGCCCTTCCGAGATCATCGAGCCACTGAAACTCCGCCGCATCATTGACCCGGAATGCTTAACAGTCTGCACCTAGAAGGGCGTCCAGCCGAGACGCGGGTCGTCGTCGCCATGTCGGGCGGCGTCGATTCTTCCGTGGTCGCGGCCCTGCTCAAGGACCAGGGCTACGACGTGCTCGGCATCACGCTGCAGCTTTACGACCACGGCGAGGCGGTGGGCCGGAAGGGGACGTGCTGCGCGGGGACGGATATCCAGGACGCGCGCCGTGTGGCTGAAGCGCTCGGCATCCCCCATTACGTTCTCGATTACGAGGCGCGCTTCAAGCAGGCGGTGATGGGCGAATTCGCCGACAGCTATCTCAGCGGCGAGACGCCGGTGCCGTGCGTCGCCTGCAATCAAAAAATCAAGTTTCACGATTTGCTGGAGACGGCGGAGGGGCTCGGCGCCGCGGCGCTCGCCACCGGCCATTACGTCAAGAGCCTGCCCGGTCCGGCCGGCTGGGAGCTTCACCGCGCGGCCGACAAGGAGCGCGACCAGAGCTATTTCTTGTTTGCGACCACGCCGGCGCAGCTTTCCTTCTTGCGCTTTCCTTTGGGCGACTTGCCCAAGGACGAGACGCGCGCGCTTGCGCGAAGCTTCGGTCTCACGGTCGCGGAGAAGTCCGACAGCCAGGATATCTGCTTTGTGCCCACGGGCCGCTATACGCAAGTCATCGAGCGCTTGCGTCCCGGCGCCGCCGAGCCCGGCAATATCGTGCATGTGGATGGCCGCGTGCTCGGCCGCCACACCGGCATCATCAATTACACGATCGGCCAGCGGCGGGGCATCGGCGTGGCCGCTAGCGAGCCGCTCTACGTGGTGAAGCTCGACGCCGGCCGGTGCGAAGTGGTGGTCGGTCCGCGCGGTTGTCTGCGCGCCCGGACGCTCACCTTGCGCGACGTCAACTGGCTCGGCGATGAGCCGTTCGAGACGGCCGCCGCGCTCGGCGTGGAGGTGCTGGCGCGGATCCGCTCGACAGGGCCCTTGCGCCCTGCGACGGTCAGCGTGGAGAATGGTACGGTGGTTGTGGATCTCGCCGAGGGCGAGGAGGGCGTGTCCCCGGGACAGGCTTGCGTATTTTATGCCGCGACAGGCGGCGGGGAGCGGCTTCTCGGCGGCGGATGGATCAAGTCCGCCGATGGAGCCTGGATGGCTAGGGACGATTTTGCGGCGCCTTTAGAGCCTAGGCCCGCGGAGGCATTCCTGGCCGGGTCGCGTTAAGCCCGCGGACGAACGCGCGGTCTTCAGCTTCGAGGAGGGTACAGCGTTGCCTTCGAAAGTTCCTGTGATGGATACGGACAGCGTGCGTCACGCCTATCGCCGCTGGGCGCCGGTCTATGACTACACGTTCGGCCAGGTGGCCGAGGCGGGCCGCAAGCACGCGGTGGAGATCATCAACAAGCGCAAGGGCCGCGTGCTCGAGGTCGGCGTCGGCACCGGGCTATCGCTGCCCTGCTACGGCGCGCACCTCACGGTCACCGGTATCGACCTGTCGCCGGAGATGCTGGACAAGGCGCGCGAGAAGGTCACCCGCAAGAAGCTCGCCTATGTGGACGGCCTCCACGAGATGGACGCGAGCGCGCTCGGGTTCGCCGATGAGAGCTTCGACACGGTGGTCGCCATGTATGTGCTGACCGTGGTGCCGGATCCGGACAAGGTCATGCGCGAGCTCGAGCGGGTCTGCGCGCCGGGCGGCGAGGTGATTTTGGTGAATCATTTCAGCCAGGAAGAGGGCGTGCGCGGCTTCATCGAGCGCAAGATGGCGGGCTTCGCCGATCTGCTCGGCTGGCACGCGGTGTTCGAGGTCGACCGGGTCCTGGTCTGCGACGATCTCCGTCTGGTCGACCGACGGGCGCTTCGGCCCTTCGGCCTCTTCACGATGCTCCGCTTCGTCAAGGAGCCGGGCTTCGGGCTGGCGCCGCAGGCGGCAAGGGAGATGATCGCCAAGGGCAGGCTGCCGGCGCGGGGCCGGATCGCCGAGCCGGTGCGCGTGCGCATCAAATGGTCGGTGGCGCGCGGCCTGGTCCACGCCAGGCGCTTGCTTGACAGTAATTACTGGCGGTCCCTATATCGCCGTCTCAGAGCCAATTGGCCGATTAGCGCCGGGCCTGCCGCTCTCGACCATGAAGGCGGTATCTGACGGCGGCCTTCAGGCTTGGGGCGGGAGTAGCTCAGCTGGTTAGAGCAGCGGAATCATAATCCGCGTGTCGGGGGTTCGAGTCCCTCCTCCGCTACCAATAATTTGCCCCCAAAGAACCGCGACGCATTGCTCCGGCATTCCGGCTTGGCACCCGCTTGCCGGGCTTCTAGTCTTGGTCTCGCGTCCCGGGGGAGCGGAATGGGCCAGCCACTGCGCAGTATCACCATCGTCGGCGGCGGCACGGCGGGCTGGCTTGCCGCCAGCTTTCTCAATCGCTTCTGTAAGTCGAAAGATCCGAAACACCCCCTCGAGATCACCCTGATCGAGTCGCCGTCGATCCCGATCGTCGGCGTCGGCGAGGCGAGCCTGCCCGGCATGGTCGTGCTGTTGAACCAGCTCGGCGTGTCGGAGGCCGAGTTCTTCAAGCTCACGGATGCGACCTTCAAGGTCGCGGCGCATTTCATCAACTGGAACCACGACGACAAGGGCAAGCCGGTCGAGTT